>NZ_JANEWL010000049.1:0-32808 GCF_028069815.1 Citrobacter sp. Awk 2 | reverse complement strand
ATAATTATCTATATATCAAATGCTTATATAATCTGTTTTGCTGTTAATAACGATAACTAAAACAGGTTAGTTCATTTGGTTATTTGTTATTTCTATCCCTTCTTTAGTTGTTACTATCACCGCCGTTAACCTTATCTTCAGTTTGGGTTTTATTGCTGAAATCCGCTTTGCTTACTGGAACATGACAACGCATGACGACACAGGCCCCACCTTCCGCTTTGCTCCCGCTAAACCCGGAGCAACTGGCACGCCTTCAGGCGGCCACGACTGATTTCACTCCCACACAGCTTGCGTGGGTGTCTGGCTATTTCTGGGGCGTGCTGAATCAGCAGCCGGGAACGAATGCTGCAGCGCCTGCGCCTGTCGCTGAAATGCCAGGAATTACACTCATCTCGGCTTCGCAAACCGGTAATGCACGTCGCGTGGCGGAAGCTTTACGCGACGATCTTATCGCTGCGCAGCTCAATGTCACCCTGATCAATGCTGGCGATTATAAATTCAAACAAATTGCCAATGAAAAATTGCTGGTCGTGGTGGCATCGACTCAGGGAGAAGGTGAACCGGCGGAAGAAGCCGTTGCGTTGCATAAGTACTTGTTTTCTAAAAAAGCGCCGAAGCTTGAAAACACGGCTTTTGCCGTATTTGGCCTTGGCGATACGTCTTACGAATTTTTCTGCCAGTCAGGTAAAGACTTTGATACGAAACTGGCAGAGTTGGGTGGTGAACGCTTGCTGGATCGCGTTGACGCTGATGTCGAGTATCAATCGGCGGCGGCAGAATGGCGTGCCCGCCTGGTTGATTTACTGAAGGCGCGTGCGCCTGTTGCACCGTCTGCACAGGCTGCTGCGAGCGGTGCGGTTAACGAGGTGCACACCAGTCCTTACACCAAAGAAGCACCGTTGAGTGCAACACTTTCGGTGAACCAGAAAATTACCGGACGCGACTCTGAAAAAGATGTACGTCATATCGAAATTGATCTGGGTGATTCTGGCCTGCGCTATCAGCCAGGCGACGCATTGGGTGTCTGGTATCAGAACGATCCGGCCCTGGTCAAAGAAATTGTGGAACTGCTGTGGCTGAAAGGTACTGAGCCGGTCACCGTTGATGGCAAAACGCTGCAGCTCGCTGACGCGCTGGAGTGGCATTTCGAATTGACCGTCAACACGGCCAATATCGTGGAAAACTATGCCACCCTGACGCGCAGCGAAACGCTGTTGCCGTTGGTAGGCGATAAAGCGCAATTACAGCATTACGCTACAACCACCCCCATTGTCGATATGTTGCGTTTCTCCCCGGCACAACTCAATGCCGACGCGTTAATTGGCTTGCTGCGTCCGCTGACGCCACGTTTGTACTCCATTGCTTCATCCCAGGCTGAAGTGGAAAGCGAAGTACATATCACCGTGGGTGCCGTGCGTTTTGACGTTGAAGGCCGCGCGCGTGCAGGTGGTGCCTCCAGCTTCCTTGCCGATCGCGTGGAAGAAGAGGGTGAAGTGCGTGTGTTTATTGAGCATAACGACAACTTCCGCCTGCCGGAAAATCCGCAAACACCGGTCATTATGATCGGGCCTGGAACAGGGATTGCGCCGTTCCGCGCCTTTATGCAGCAACGTGCCGCAGACGGTGCAGAAGGGAAAAACTGGCTGTTCTTTGGCAATCCGCACTTTACTGAAGATTTCCTGTATCAGGTGGAATGGCAGCGTTACGTCAAAGAAGGTGTACTCAGCCGTATCGACCTTGCCTGGTCCCGTGATCAAAAAGATAAAGTCTACGTACAAGATAAACTGCGCCAACAGGGTGCAGAGCTGTGGCGCTGGATTAATGACGGTGCGCACATTTATGTCTGCGGCGACGCCAATCGCATGGCGAAAGACGTTGAGCAGGCTTTGCTGGAAGTGATTGCCGAATTCGGTGCTATGGATATCGAAGCGGCGGATGAATTTTTGAGTGAGCTGCGCGTTGAGCGCCGTTATCAGCGAGATGTCTACTAATGAGCGAAAAACATCCAGGACCACTGGTGGTCGAAGGTAAGCTGTCCGACGCTGAACGAATGAAGCTGGAGAGCAATTATCTGCGCGGCACCATTGCCGAAGATTTAAATGACGGCCTCACCGGCGGATTCAAAGGTGATAACTTTCTGCTGATCCGTTTTCACGGTATGTACCAGCAGGATGACCGCGATATTCGCGCCGAACGTGCTGAACAGAAGCTGGAGCCGCGCCACGCGATGCTGCTGCGCTGCCGTCTGCCGGGTGGGGTGATCACCACCAAACAGTGGCAGGCGATCGATAAGTTTGCCCATGACAACACCATTTACGGCAGCATCCGCCTGACCAACCGCCAGACGTTTCAGTTTCACGGTATTCTGAAGAAGAACGTTAAACCGGTGCACCAGATGCTGCACTCCGTCGGGCTGGATGCGCTGGCGACCGCCAACGATATGAACCGTAACGTGCTGTGCACTTCCAACCCGTATGAATCTGAGCTGCATGCTGAAGCGTACGAGTGGGCGAAAAAAATCTCTGAACACTTGCTGCCCCGTACCCGCGCTTATGCTGAGATCTGGCTGGATCAGGAAAAAGTCGCGACGACGGATGAAGAGCCCATCCTCGGTCAGACCTATCTGCCGCGTAAGTTTAAAACGACGGTGGTGATCCCGCCGCAGAACGACATTGATCTGCACGCTAACGATATGAACTTCGTGGCGATTGCCGAAAACGGCAAGCTGGTGGGCTTTAACTTGCTGGTTGGCGGTGGACTGTCTATTGAGCACGGTAACAAGAAAACCTACGCGCGCACCGCAAGTGAGTTTGGTTATCTGCCGCTGGAACACACCTTAGCAGTGGCAGAAGCGGTGGTGACCACGCAGCGTGACTGGGGTAACCGTACCGATCGTAAAAACGCGAAAACCAAATACACGCTGGAGCGGGTAGGAGTCGAGACGTTTAAAGAAGAAGTTGAACGTCGTGCGGGGATCAAATTCGAGCCGATCCGCCCTTACGAGTTCACCGGTCGTGGCGACAGGATTGGTTGGGTGAAAGGGATCGACAATAAATGGCACCTGACGCTGTTTATTGAAAACGGCCGTATTCTGGATTACCCGGGGCGCCCGCTGAAAACAGGCTTGCTGGAGATCGCGAAGATCCACAAAGGCGAGTTCCGTATCACTGCCAACCAGAACCTGATCATTGCTGGTGTCCCGGAGAGTGATAAGGCGAAGATTGAGAAGATTGCGCAGAAAAGCGGCCTGATGAATGCGGTGACTCCACAGCGTGAAAACTCAATGGCCTGCGTATCGTTCCCGACCTGTCCGCTGGCAATGGCCGAGGCAGAACGTTTCCTGCCAACGTTTATCGACAACATTGATACGTTGATGGCGAAGCATGATTTAAGTGATGAAAATATTGTCATGCGAGTCACGGGCTGCCCGAACGGCTGTGGTCGTGCCATGCTGGCGGAAGTGGGGCTGGTGGGTAAAGCGCCTGGGCGCTATAACCTGCATCTGGGCGGAAACCGTATCGGGACTCGTATCCCACGGATGTTCAAAGAAAATATCACAGAGCCGGAAATTCTGGCTTCGCTGGATGAACTGATTGGGCGCTGGGCGAAAGAGCGCGAAGCGGGTGAAGGCTTCGGTGATTTTACAGTGCGTGCGGGCATTGTTCGCCCGGTGCTCGATCCAGCGCGTGATTTCTGGGAATAACCCGAATTGCCGAATGGCGGCATAAATGCCTTATCAGGCCTACGTAGACTGTAGGCCTGATAAGCGAAGCGCCATCAGGCAAGACATACAGCGAGGAACTTATGTCCAGACTCGATCTAAACGGCTTAAACGCACTGCCAAAAGTTGAGCGTGTTATGGCACTGGCAGAAACCAACAGCCAACTGGAAAAGCTGAGCGCGGAAGAACGCGTGGTGTGGGCGCTGGAAAATCTGCCCGGCGAATATGTCCTTTCATCAAGTTTTGGTATTCAGGCGGCGGTCAGCCTGCATCTGGTGAACCAGATTCGCCCGGATATCCTGGTGATCCTCACCGACACTGGCTATTTATTTCCGGAAACCTACCAGTTTATTGATGAGTTAACGGATAAACTCAAACTCAACCTGCAGGTCTACCGAGCGAAAGAGAGCGCGGCCTGGCAGGAAGCGCGCTACGGCAAGCTGTGGGAGCAGGGCGTTGAAGGCATTGAGAAATACAATGACATCAACAAAGTAGAACCCATGAACCGGGCGCTGAAAGAACTGAATGCACAAACCTGGTTTGCGGGTCTGCGCCGCGAGCAGTCCGGTAGCCGTGCACATCTACCGGTATTGGCTATTCAGCGCGGCGTATTTAAAGTGCTGCCGATTATCGACTGGGACAACCGTACGGTATACCAGTATCTGCAAAAACACGGTCTGAAGTATCATCCGCTGTGGGATCAAGGCTACCTGTCAGTGGGTGATACCCACACGACGCGTAAATGGGAGCCAGGCATGGCAGAAGAAGAGACGCGTTTCTTCGGGCTGAAGCGCGAGTGTGGGCTGCACGAAGGGTAAATTAACCCATGATGAGCCAGTATTGCACAAATGCTGGCCCATCATTATCTGCCGAGGCCTGTCCGTTTATTGTAATAACCTGCTTCACCTTCTGGTGATACCAGAACCACTTGCGCCGCTGGGCGGTGTTGTTTCTTGCGGAACAGCTCAAGCCGTTCATCGCTGGGGAGTAAAAATTCGCCTGATTGTTTACGCCACCACGACAGGCGTATTGATAACCGGCTCATTTCCCATCGGAAATCGCCTTCATCGACGACGGGGTGCAACTCACCCTCCTCATTTTGCCATGCAAGGTAAACATCCACGTTCTCTTCGCCCAGGCGAGTCGAAAATTCTCTGTCTTTGTCCCATAAAAAATCGCTGGCTTCCCGATCATAACCGAGATCGTGACGTAACAGATTTTGTGCAGCAACTGAGCGCTGGCTAAGTACTTTACCGAAGGCAATATCGGAAAGTGTCTGTAAGCCCGCTGGCGCAGCCATCTCCTGCTCGTAGACACCATCTACTAATGCTCTGGCGTTTTCCGGCATACGGATTTCTCCGTGCTGGCGCAGCACTGCCTGGGTACGCCACAAACAGGCATGATCGGCATAAACAAAGCTGGTTCCTTTTAGCTCTTGCCCTAGCCAACCCTCTTCAGCTTGTTCCTGCCATTCTGGCGACAGAATATGCAATACCGGTGGCTGGCGACCATCAGGCAACGTGGGTTTACGCCTCCCATCAGCATCGCGGATATGACGTTGCAGCCGACCAGCGCGCTGGATCAATAAATCAATGGGAGCCAGATCGGAGATCATCCAGTCAAAGTCGAGATCGAGGCTCTGCTCAACAACCTGTGTGGCGATCAATACTTTACCCCGTCGTTCTGAAACTGGAGCGTTATTACCGAACCAACTGAGGGTTTTGTTTTCAATATCAATACGATCGACAAAAACAAAACGGCTGTGGAAAAGTAACAGATCCTGTTCTGGCACAATTCCTTCATGTAGTAACTGTTGGTATATGTCTCGCGCATCGTCCACCGTGTTACGAATCCAGCAAACACACTGTCCGGCTGCCACAACGCGATAAATAATATCTAACGCTTGCTGGCGCTGCTGTATCCAGTTTACAGCCACGGTACGTTGGACCTCAGGGCGCGTGTCCAGAGGTTGCTCCAGCAAGCCGCTGGAAGAGAGATGGCTTAGCCAAGGATAGCCCGCATCCCCATTGGCTTCTGCAGTCGTAAAACTGGCACCGTCATTGAATGCGTGGAGTAGTTTCTCTCGTAAGGCGGCAGGAAGTGTTGCACTTAGAATAATGGCGCTGCCACCCTGTGCGGCATGGAATTTCAATAGCCCTTCCAGTAATTTCACCATATAGCCATCGTAGGCATGGACCTCATCCAGCAGAAGAATTTTATTGCGCATTCCCAGCAGGCGGAGCGACTGGTGGCGAAAAGGCATCACCGCCATTAAAAGCTGGTCCAGTGTACCGACACCGACCTCCGCCAGAAGGGCTTTTTTGCGTGAATCAGCAAACCAGGCGTGGCACTCACGGCTCGCATTACCATCATTGTGAGCATAATCTTCCGCCGTATTTCCAACTGGTTGCCAGATAGATTGTCGGAAGGCGTCCGTCATTTCTCGTCCACCGTGTGCCAGAATTAGCGAGGGCCTGGAATTATCGGTAAACAGCGCGTGGTAAGCTGATGCCAGGCGCTGATACATGGCGTTCGCAGTAGCCATTGTCGGTAGTCCAACGTAGAGACCGTGGCCTTTATTGGCTGACATTAAACGGTGTGTCAGAATCAGCGCGGCCTCTGTTTTGCCAGCTCCGGTAACGTCTTCCAGAATAACCAACTGCGGGCCGGGAGCTGAGATATCTAATGTGGCTGCCCGCTCCTGCAGTGGGGTCAGCGTATGAATGAACGGGAATAAGGCATGGTGACTCTGATAATGGCTATGCTGCGATAACGGCGGCATTTTAAGAATGGCCTGCTGCGCTTTTTCACAAGCAAGAGGCCAATAATCTTTCAATGGCATAGGCTGACTAAGCAGAGGGAACTGCGTTTCGTCAGATCCCATCCAGTCAGCGAGGGTGACGAGACCTGCAAAAAACCAACTATGTTGCTTTAAGCACTTTCTACCTGCTTTAGCCTTCCATTCCTGCGGGAGGGTAAAGGGGAATAACTGGCTTAATGTTTCCAGATAATGCGTTGCGGCAACAATATCTTCTTCGGCGAATGCTAATGAACTTCTGTTTTTCGTGGTTTCCGGTGGGATGCCATGATGTCCGGTGCTAATAAGCATCCAGATATTTAAGGCGCTTTCAAACCTGTTGCGATTTTCTGGTTCAATGCCTGCGATAATTTCATTACTACCTGAACTCCACGCTTCAAATAATTTACCCCACAAATAGAATCCTAAGGAATCATGTCGCTCAAATGCGGAAATTCCACTAACAGGAGGAACTAAAGGAGTATCAGGAAATTCTGCATATTTTTGAAATCCTCTGGCAAACTTTCCGATATCGTGACTGGCAAGAAACCAGATTATCCAATTTTCGGCATCTACACCCGTAATGCCGCATTTTTGTAATATATCTTTAGAACCAAAGATATTGTTCTTAATTATGTAATACCCGCATGCGGCAACATCGAGGCAATGGTATGCCAGTAAATGATAGGGGGTGGTTATATATTTGGTTGATTTATTGGTTTTTCCCCAGTAACGGAGGTAGTCCAGATATTCCATCTGCGTCATCTTTTTCTTTTAAGGGGTGATATACAATGATATTAATTTTAATGGGGAATAAGAAAAGTTGGCTAGATGTTTTTGGGTTTAGCCAAGGTTATCCCCGCTGATGTGGGGAACGTCGTATGAGGCTACCATGTAGCCTTTGGAGAAACTGGATGAATTTAATTACGGAAAAATGGCTTCCCGTCATATTCTCAAGCGGCGAAAAAAAGAGAATATCATTACGCGAACTTCTGGATAACGATATTCAGGATTTTGCCTATCCCCGGGCCGATTTTCAGGGGGCTGCATGGCAAATGCTGATTGGTATTTTACAGTGTACCGTTGCGCCGGAAGATAAAGAAGAATGGGCTGATATCTGGCATAACGGTATCGAATTCGAACAATGGGAGAAGACGTTAACAACGATCTCTCAGGCTCTACAATTCGGCGAACAAAAGCCCTCCTTCCTGCAAAGTTATGATCCTCTCGACAGCGATTATGGCTCTATATCCGGGCTACTGGTTGATGCGCCTGGCGGCAATACGCTCAAGCTCAATAAAGATCATTTTGTTAAACGCGGTAATGTAGAACGAATTTGCCCTCACTGTGCAGCGATCGCGCTGTTTGCCATTCAAACCAATTCACCTGCCGGCGGGGCGGGCTACCGGGTAGGGATGCGCGGCGGTGGTCCGCTGACTACGCTGGTGGTACCACAGGAAGAAGATAAACTCCCACTTTGGAAAAAACTCTGGCTCAACGTGTTGCCGCAGGAGGATGTGCCGACTGTCGCACAGTATCCGCTTATTTTCCCGTGGCTTGCGCCGACGAAAACCAGCGAAAAAGCGGGGAATGTGGTCACGCCGGATAACTCGCACCCATTGCAAGCCTACTGGGGGATGCCGCGACGCATAGAACTGGATTTCACTCACACTGTGGCGGGTATTTGCGACTTATGTGGAGAACATCACGAGTCGCTGCTGCTGCAAATGCGCAGTAAAAACTATGGCGTCCAGTATGACAGCTGGCTGCACCCGTTCTCCCCTTATCGGCAGGCACTGAAAGATCCTTCTGCGCCCTGGCTGGCGTTAAAAGGGCAACCCGGCGGGTTAAGCTATAAAGACTGGCTGGGGCTTATGATTAATCGCGAAGATAAGTTCAACAAAATGCAGCCTGCGAAGGTGGTCTCTGCTGCTGGTCAGAGGAATAACATGAGCCTGTGGTGCTTTGCCTGGGATATGGATAACGCCAAGGCCCGCTGCTGGTATCAGCATCGTATTCCGCTTATCAGCGTTTCGCATGAAGAGCAATTTCTCGCTGCGCTTAACATTGTGTTGGTGCTGGCTAGTGAGGCGCTGTCGTTGTTAAGGAACGCGTTAAAGAGCGCCAAATTCGATACGCCGAAAGAAGCCAAAATGGATTTCAGTATGGTGGATATCGCCTTTTGGCAGGAAACCGAGCCTGCTTTTCGGACGCTACAACAGGCGCTGCTTGTTGATCCGCTGCGTCAGAATCCGCTGACTCGTAGTGCAGTGCACCAGTGGGAGCGTGAATTAATGTTCTATTTATTTCACGTTTTTGACCGTGATGCCCTGACCGATCCCGATAGCCCGGACGATGTTCTGCTACGCCAACTGACGGCCAGGCAGGATCTGGTCAGCAACTATCGCAAACATAAAGCGCGCAAGGATGTGTTGGCGCTGGTCGAATAACCGAAGGAAGCCAAATATGCTGAATAGCAATACAGCGGCGTTATGCAGAATTCTCAACTCTGATGCGCAGAAGGCGCTACTTGACTGGTTTGCAACGCTGTCGGAGCGTTATGAGCGCAAGGATGGTAAACGAGTCAACGGTCGCGCCTGGCGGGCTGAGTTGAAAAGAATGGAGCCGCCTTATGGCGTAATGATGTGTGAAGGGTATGACGCTCTCCGTCAGGCATTGCTTAAACACATGCGACTACAACCTCTTGATGAGATGGCGCTGGCGCTGTTTGCCAGCGTCGCTGTGCATATTAAGAGCCATAAGGAGAAAATCAGTTTCGCTGCGCAGCTAGGAGAGAAGCTTAACGGCTCTACGCCGTGCGTTTCTGGGCTGCGTTTTGAACGTTTGCAAAAAGCATCTGACCCGGAAACGTTATGTCTGTTGTTGATTCAGGCGGTGAAAATTCGTGGTACGGACGGTGTTAATGTCCTGTCGCTGGCCGACAGTATTTTCCTGTGGATGGAAGAGTGGCAGCGACGTGAAAACCATCAGCCGGAACCTATCAATCCCTTTGAACGAAATCGTATCCGTTGGGCGAACGAATATCTTTCCACGTCGCGCGGCAAATAATCATTTTTAGAAGGATTTAACAATGACCACTTTTATTCAACTGCATTTATTGACCGCCTATGCGCCTGCTAACCTGAACCGTGATGACTCCGGGCGACCGAAAACAGCGTATATGGGCGGAGTAGAGCGCCTGCGCGTATCGTCGCAAAGCCTGAAACGTGCCTGGCGCGTATCGGAAACCTTTGAAGGTGCGATGGATGGGTTTATGGGTAAGCGTACTCGCCGAATTGGCGTGGACTATGTTTACCGTCCGATGGTCGACGCTGGTATTGCGGAGAAAACGGCGAAAAGCGCGGCGGAGAAAATTGCCAATCAATTCGGTAAGCTGAAAAGTGATAAAGGTGCGAAGCTCGAAAAAAATCTTGAAATTGAGCAGATCGTTCACGTCAGCAACCATGAAATTAGTTTGATCAAGCAACTGGTCGATACGTTAATTATCGACAAACGCGAACCTAGTGACGAAGAAGTCAAATTACTCCGTAAAGAGCAGCGTAGCGTGGATATGGCGCTGTTTGGCCGTATGCTGGCATCATCACCGGAGTTTTACGTAGAGGCTGCCTGTCAGGTATCCCATGCGTTGGGTGTAAGCGCGGTGACCGTTGAGTCTGATTTTTTCACCGCTGTTGACGATCTGAATAATAAAGAGGAAGACGCAGGTTCCGGGCATATGGGCGAGCAGGGTTTTGCCTCGGCGCTTTTCTATAGCTATATCTGCATCAGCCGCGATCTGCTGGTGGAAAACCTCGGTGGAAACGAGGAACTCGCCAAACGCGCTATTGCCGCGTTGACAGAAACGGCGTTAACGGTCTCCCCCACCGGGAAACAAAACAGCTTCGCTTCTCGTGCCTATGCCACCTATGCGCTGGCCGAAATCGGGAAAAAACAACCACGTTCTCTTGCGGCGGCGTTTTTCCAGCCAGTACGCGATACCGATCAAATTCCTGCGGCAATTACCCGTTTAAAACAGCAGCGCGCGAGTTTTGATAGCGTATATGGGAATTGTGCTGACGATTATCGCGAGCTGAACGTTCAGGAAGGCACGGGTTCTCTGGCGGAATTACTGGCTTTTGTCAGTCAGTAAGGATGAATAATGAAGGAATATCTGGTTTTTCAGCTCTATGCGCCGCTGGCATCGTGGGGGGAAGAAGCATCTGGTGAGATTCGTCATTCTGCAACGGTTCCCACGCGATCCGCATTATTGGGGCTACTTGCCGCTGCGCTAGGGATTCGTCGTGATGAAGAAGAGAGGCTGAATAACTTTAATCAGCATTATCATCTGGCGGTACACGCGCTAGCTTCACAAGATCGCTGGTTGCGGGATTATCACACGGTTAGCGCGCCGCGAGAAAATAAAAAGTATCGCTACTACACGCGCCGGGATGAATTGACTCTCGCGCCGGATGAAGTAGGTACTCTGATCTCGCAGCGGGAATATCGCTGCGACGGCTACTGGCATGTGGCAATAAGCGCCACGCCCGACGCACCACATTCGCTTAGCGAATTGCGAGAGGCGCTGCTGACACCGCATTTTCCGCTCTATCTGGGAAGAAAATCCTGCCCTCTGGCGTTACCGCTAGCACCGCATTTATTGACTGGCACCTTAAAAGAGGCATTTATTCAAGCCGTAGAGGATATGCCTGCTCTGGAATTAAGCGGGTTTACCTTGAGTGAGGGCGTTTGTTACTGGGACGATCCTGACGAAGCGAGTTTGGTCTGGCAGCAAAAGCAGCATAGCAATAATCAACCTGTTAGCCGCCAGCGCTGGCAGTTTGGCGGCTATACCCGCTTCTATGGCCCCTTACAGGAGAGAACATAATGTATCTTTCTCGTATCCAGCTTCGGTTTAATCAATTGCGACCGGAAATGCTGGAAAAATGGCATTCAGCCAGGCCTTATGCCAGCCACCAGTGGCTTTGGCAGCTGTTCCCTGAACAGGAATCACGCCAGTTTCTTTTTCGTGAAGAGGCGCATGGCGGATTTTATATGTTATCGGCGATACAGCCGTTAGCTCAGCATTCCCTGTTTTTCGTTGAAACTAAAGCGTTTAATCCACAGTTGATCAATGGTCTTATGCTTGATTTTCAACTTCGCGCAAATCCTGTCATTACTCGTAACGGTAAGCGTAGTGATGTGATGATGGATGCGAAGTTTCAGGCAAAAACGCAAGGAGTAGCGCAGGAACAATGGTGGGAGTTGCAACAGCAGGCTGCACAGGCCTGGCTGGAAAGGCAAGGGCAGCAGCATGGTTTCCGTTTGCTTGAGGAGGAGACTGATGATTTCGCCCAGTGGGCAGGCGCGGAATATAGTGAAATGCAGGCGCGTTGTGGGTGCGTGCAAGCCTATCAACAACATCGTTTTGTCCGTAACGATCGGGAAGAGCCGATTGCTTTCAGTAGCGTTGATTTTAGTGGAACGCTTTGCATTACCGATGCCTCACGATTTGAACAGGCGCTGTTTTCAGGATTAGGTAAGAGTAAAGCGCTGGGTTGTGGAATGCTGATGGTGAAGAGGAAACGCTGATGAGTTGGCTACCGCTAAACCCCATCCCGCTAAAAGATCGCGTTTCGATGATTTTTCTTCAGTACGGACAGATAGATGTTATCGACGGCGCGTTTGTGTTGATCGATAAAACGGGTGTGCGTACACATATTCCAGTTGGTTCGGTAGCCTGCATCATGCTTGAACCGGGGACGCGCGTTTCCCATGCGGCTGTGCGTCTGGCTGCAACGGTGGGAACGTTGCTGGTGTGGGTGGGGGAAGCGGGTGTTCGCGTTTATGCTTCAGGGCAGCCGGGTGGTGCACGTTCAGACAAATTGCTTTATCAGGCAAAACTTGCACTGGATGAGGATTTGCGGCTGAAGGTGGTGCGTAGAATGTTTGAATTACGTTTTGGTGAACCCGCACCAAGCCGTCGTTCTGTTGAACAATTGCGCGGCATCGAAGGTAGCCGCGTACGGGCAACCTACGCATTGCTGGCGAAACAATATGGCGTGAAGTGGCATGGGCGTCGTTACGATCCGAAAGACTGGGAAAAAGGCGATGTGATTAATCAATGCATCAGTTCAGCAACTGCCTGTCTTTATGGTGTGACGGAAGCGGCGACATTGGCTGCTGGGTATGCGCCTGCGATCGGTTTTGTGCATACGGGAAAGCCACTATCTTTTGTTTATGATATCGCTGATATCATTAAATTTGATACCGTTGTACCGAAAGCATTCGAAATAGCAAAGCGTAATCCTGCCGAGCCCGATCGCGAAGTCCGCCTTGCTTGCCGGGATATTTTCCGTAGCGGTAAAACGCTGGCTAAATTAATACCTCTTATCGAAGATGTTCTCGCGGCAGGTGAAATCCAACCGCCGTCATCTCCTGAAGATGCGCAACCCATCGCAATCCCACTTCCTGTTTCTTTGGGGGATTCTGGTCATCGGAGCAACTAACGATGAGTATGCTGGTTGTTGTTACAGAAAACGTACCTCCACGTCTGCGAGGCAGACTGGCCGTTTGGTTGCTGGAAATTCGCGCAGGTGTATACGTTGGTGATGTTTCAACGAAGATCCGCGAGATGATATGGCAACAAGTCTCTGTTCTGGCAGAAGAAGGGAACGTTGTCATGACGTGGGCAACGAATACGGAATCGGGTTTTGAGTTTCAGGCTTTTGGTGAAAACCGACGTATTCCGGTAGATCTTGATGGACTGCGGCTGGTATCGTTTCTGCCTTTTGTAAATCAATGAGTTAGCGATCTTTAACAATACGGAAAAGTTGGTGGGTTTTTTGTATGTTGAAAAAGTCTTAAAATTCAGTTGGGTAGCTTTAGTGTGTTCCCCGCGCTAGCGGGGATAAACCGATTTGTGCTATCTGCGGTGGCTAGCGGGTAATGTGTTCCCCGCGCTAGCGGGGATAAACCGCCGGTTTAACGGTCACAAAATCTGTCAGGGGCGTGTTCCCCGCGCTAGCGGGGATAAACCGCCCGACCAGGTGATCACCCCGTTCTCGTCGAAGTGTTCCCCGCGCTAGCGGGGATAAACCGAGCTGCAGGTCGCCGTTTTTAGCCTGTCCCACGTGTTCCCCGCGCTAGCGGGGATAAACCGATAGTTCCATTCCCGAGCTGAGCACCAACTCAGTGTTCCCCGCGCTAGCGGGGATAAACCGAGGTTGCCGCAGAGGTTGGTGTTGAACTGAAAGTGTTCCCCGCGCTAGCGGGGATAAACCGGGGGCTGACGACACCAAAAGCGTGAAGGTGTGGTGTTCCCCGCGCTAGCGGGGATAAACCGCCTCGTGCGTTTCGCTCGACGGCGTAGAGAAGTGTGTTCCCCGCGCTAGCGGGGATAAACCGGCCAGTATGTTCTGCGACTACAGATTTAAAAGGTGTTCCCCGCGCTAGCGGGGATAAACCGAGCCCACGGCGCAGTGGGCAAGAGGGTAAGGCGTGTTCCCCGCGCTAGCGGGGATAAACCGCTTCTGTGCCTGTTTAATCAGGTTAACCCTGAGTGTTCCCCGCGCTAGCGGGGATAAACCGTTGGCCGCATTGGTGTATACGACGATAGTCAGGTGTTCCCCGCGCTAGCGGGGATAAACCGTCTTCAGATTTATTGTTGTCTGTATACCACCAGTGTTCCCCGCGCTAGCGGGGATAAACCGCACCCTATGAATTATTTCGCCACAGGCTGGGAGTGTTCCCCGCGCTAGCGGGGATAAACCGGCCTCCGCGCAACGCTATCAGGAAAGGCGATGGTGTTCCCCGCGCTAGCGGGGATAAACCGTTCGGCGGCTCTATGGACGCACACGCTAAAACGTGTTCCCCGCGCTAGCGGGGATAAACCGCCAACGCCAGCAGATGACGGAACATTCCGCTAGTGTTCCCCGCGCTAGCGGGGATAAACCGACACCTCCACTTACTAAACCGGCTCGGCCTGAGTGTTCCCCGCGCTAGCGGGGATAAACCGTGACGAATTCATCCTTTCTCAATATAAAACCGGTGTTCCCCGCGCTAGCGGGGATAAACCGAAATCTCCACGGTAGATATTTCAGTGATTGGTGTGTTCCCCGCGCTAGCGGGGATAAACCGGGCACAGACCAGTCGTTTTCAAACTCCTTTCCGTGTTCCCCGCGCTAGCGGGGATAAACCGGGGTTTGTTAAAATTATATGCGTCAGAAACAAGTGTTCCCCGCGCTAGCGGGGATAAACCGGCGGCTCGCGCCGACTGGGCACCGGTGCTGCTGTGTTCCCCGCGCTAGCGGGGATAAACCGCACTGGTGCATCGAATACTTACGGCTGGCTGGGTGTTCCCCGCGCTAGCGGGGATAAACCGAAACGTTTTCTTATTGTCGGCGCGCCATAGTCGTGTTCCCCGCGTTAGCGGGGATAAACCGCTGGACGCCGCGGAGAAGCGCATAGCAGAACTGTGTTCCCCGCGCTAGCGGGGATAAATGGGTTACAGACGTAACAGCAGAACTAAAACAAAGTTATGAGCTCTTGTCCGCTTTTGCCAGTTCTTTCACCAGCGGCAGCATGATGCGTACGACGTCGCGGCTGCGATGTTCAATCCGGCCTGGAAGCGCTTTATCGATATGCTGCTGGTTGTCCAGACGCACGTCGTGCCAGCTGTTACCGGCGGGGAAAGAGGCAGTTTTGGCTCGTTGCTGATAGCCGTCTTTTTTACCCAGGCTCCAGTTGGTTGCTTCTACCGAGAGCACGGCGATTCCCGCTTTGTCGAAGACCTCGGCATCGTTACAACATCCGGTTCCTTTCGGATAATCTTTGTTCAGGCCCGGGTTGGTACTGGCGACGATACCGCGGCTGTGTGCAATTGCCAGCGCCCGGTCGCGCGTCAGTTTTCGTACGGCTTCCGGGGTTCTTTTCCCACTATTAAAGTAGAGCTTATCCCCGACGATCAGGTTATCGAGGTTGATAACCAGCAGCGTATTTTTCTTTTCTGCCGCACTCATGCGTTTAAGGATATTTTCTGCACCCAGTTTGCCTTCTTCCTCACCGCTGGTGGCGATAAACCGAATGCCGTACTGTGTCGGCACATTTTTTAGTTTTTCAGCCAACTCCAGCATGACGCCCAAACCTGCGGCGTTATCGTCGATGCCCTGCAAGGTTAATCCGCCCAGATTAGCATCGGAATCGGCATCGCTCTGCGCAGCGTAAGTGTCGAGATGCGCCATGATAATAATCTGCTGCGGCGCTTTGCCTTCATGCGCTGCAATGACGGTACTGCCCGTAACGTTATGCCAGTTCTTACGGTTGTCTTTGGCGGTATAAATATAACGGCTATTAAACGTCCGAATATCACTGCGATAGCCCATCTGCTGAAATTGCTGACGTAAATAATCAGCAGAGAGCATTTCTGCCGGAGAGCCCGTCACGCGGCCAGGGAAGAATGTTGCGATATATCGGGCCTGAGTATTTGCCATATCTCCGGGCTTCGAAGAGGTTGCCTGTGCGGGAAGGATAAAGCACGCGCCGAGCGCCAGGGCGGTAGTCAGGTGGCGCAATGCGGAAAACATAGTGAGTCCTTAAATACCAAGCAGAAATTTTCAGCCGTTAGTATGAAACCGTGATCGAGGTAAAACAATTTCATTTGCTCCTAAATGCCCGAAATCCGGCGGCTTAAGCACTTTTTGATATTTGCTTTTCCAGATCGTTATTCCTTTGAGGAACTACTCATTCCAATTCGTAATTTCATTCGCTCTCTTGCCCTCCCTATAGTCAGGTTATCTGAACTTCGTTAGCAAAATAACGGCAATACATAGGAACGGTTATGGATCAAAAACGACTTACCCACCTGCGGCAACTGGAAGCGGAGAGCATCCATATCATTCGTGAGGTGGCCGCCGAGTTTTCGAATCCGGTGATGATGTATTCCATCGGCAAGGATTCCAGCGTAATGCTGCATCTGGCGCGCAAAGCGTTTTATCCTGGTTCACTGCCGTTTCCTCTGCTGCACGTTGATACCGGCTGGAAATTCAGCGAGATGTATGAGTTTCGTGACCGCACGGCAAAAGCCTACGGCTGCGAACTGCTGGTGCATAAAAACCCGGAAGGGGTGGCGATGGGGATAAATCCATTTGTCCACGGTAGCGCCAAGCATACCGACATTATGAAAACCGAGGGGTTGAAGCAGGCGCTGAACAAATACGGTTTTGACGCAGCATTCGGCGGCGCACGTCGTGACGAAGAGAAATCGCGTGCCAAAGAGCGTATTTACTCCTTCCGCGACCGCTTCCACCGCTGGGACCCGAAAAATCAGCGTCCGGAGCTGTGGCATAACTACAACGGCCAGATTAACAAAGGCGAAAGCATTCGCGTATTCCCCCTCTCTAACTGGACGGAACAGGATATCTGGCAGTACATCTGGCTGGAAAATATCGACATCGTGCCGCTGTACCTCGCCGCAGAGCGTCCGGTGCTTGAGCGCGACGGCATGTTGATGATGATTGATGACGACAGAATCGATCTGCAGCCTGGTGAGGTTATCAAAAAACGGATGGTGCGTTTCCGTACTCTCGGCTGCTGGCCACTCACTGGCGCAGTGGAGTCTAACGCGCAGACGCTACCGGAAATCATCGAAGAGATGCTGGTCTCAACCACCAGTGAACGTCAGGGCCGCGTGATTGACCGCGACCAGGCGGGCTCCATGGAGCTGAAGAAACGTCAGGGGTATTTCTAAGGAGCCGCCATGAACACGACACTTGCACAACAAATTGCTAATGAAGGCGGCGTTGAAGCCTGGATGATCGCCCAACAACACAAAAGCCTGCTGCGTTTTTTAACCTGCGGTAGCGTGGATGATGGGAAAAGTACCCTGATTGGGCGTCTGTTGCATGATACCCGACAGATCTACGAAGATCAGCTTTCATCGCTGCACAATGATAGTAAACGTCATGGTACGCAGGGCGAGAAGCTCGATCTGGCGCTGTTGGTTGATGGCTTGCAGGCCGAGCGCGAACAGGGCATCACTATTGACGTGGCCTACCGTTATTTTTCCACCGAAAAACGCAAATTTATCATTGCGGATACTCCCGGCCATGAGCAGTACACCCGCAATATGGCAACCGGTGCGTCGACCTGCGATCTGGCGATCCTGCTGATCGATGCACGTAAAGGCGTGTTGGATCAGACCCGCCGTCATAGCTTTATTTCTACGCTGTTGGGAATAAAACATCTGATCGTTGCGATCAACAAAATGGACCTTGTGGATTTTAGCGAAGAGACATTTAACCGCATTCGTGAAGATTATCTGACCTTTGCAGAGCAGTTGCCGGGCAACCTGGATATCCGTTTTGTACCGCTTTCAGCACTGGAAGGTGACAACGTGGCGTCGCAAAGTTTCAGCATGCCGTGGTACAGCGGTCCGACGCTGCTGGAAGTGCTTGAAACCGTTGAAATCCAGCGTGTTGTCGATACTCAGCCGATGCGATTCCCGGTGCAGTATGTGAACCGCCCAAATCTTGATTTTCGTGGTTATGCCGGAACACTGGCCTCCGGTAGCGTGAGGGTAGGACAACGCGTCAAAGTGTTACCGTCTGGCGTTGAGTCGAGCGTCGCCCGGATTGTCACGTTTGATGGCGATTTGCAGGAAGCGCATGCAGGTGAAGCCATTACCCTTGTGCTAAAAGATGAGATCGATATCAGTCGTGGTGACCTGCTGCTTGATGCCCAGGAAACGCTGCCGGCGGTGCAAAGCGCTGCCGTTGATGTGGTGTGGATGGCGGAGCAGGCACTGTCGCCAGGGCAGAGCTATGACATCAAAGTGGCGGGCAAGAAGACGCGTGCGCGTGTTGATAGTGTGGAGTATCAGGTTGATATCAATAACCTGACCCAGCGTGAAGTCGAAGCCTTACCGCTGAACGGTATTGGCCTGGTGAGATTGACGTTTGATGAACCGCTGGTGCTGGATACCTATCAGCATAATCCGGTCACGGGCGGCCTGATTATCATTGACCGTCTGACGAACGTCACCGTTGGGGCAGGACTGGTTCGCGAGCCGATCGTCCAGGAGCCGGCCACGGCATCCCAGTTCAGTGCGTTTGAACTGGAGCTCAATGCGCTGGTGCGTCGTCACTTCCCACACTGGGGTGCGCGCGATCTGCTGGGAGGAAAATAATGGCGCTGCATGACGAAAACGTCGTCTGGCATGCCCATCCTGTTACGCCACAACAGCGGGAGCAACACCACGGCCATCGTGGTGTTGTGCTGTGGTTTACCGGACTCTCTGGTTCGGGTAAATCCACGGTAGCGGGAGCGCTGGAAGAAGCGCTGCACAAGCAGGGGGTTAGTACTTATCTGCTGGATGGCGATAACGTGCGCCACGGTCTGTGCAGCGATCTCGGATTTAGCGATGCCGATCGCAAGGAGAATATTCGCCGGGTTGGGGAAGTGGCTAACCTGATGGTGGATGCGGGGCTGGTGGTACTGACTGCCTTTATTTCCCCTCATCGTGCTGAACGACAGATGGTTCGCGAACGTGTGGGTCATGGGCGTTTTATAGAGGTGTTTGTCGATACACCGCTGGCAACCTGTGAATCACGTGATCCAAAAGGACTATATAAAAAAGCGCGGGCGGGTGAGTTGCTCAATTTTACTGGAATTGACTCGGTATACGAAGCGCCTGAATCGCCAGAGATTCATCTGAATGGTGAACAATTAGTAACAAATTTGGTCTCTCAATTATTAGACCTGCTGAGGCAGGAAGATATTATCAGATCCTGAGACACCACCGGACTCCTCGCGATTTTAAAACAGGTACGCCCGGTCAGTCATGGTCACAGGATTAGATATGCGCAACAGCCATAACATTACTATCACAGAGTCAGAGACTTTCGCCGCCGACGACGAAACCACCTGGTCACTACCGGGTGCCGTTGTCGGTTTTGCGGCGTGGTTGCTGGCGCTGGGGTTCCCGTGCCTGATGTATGGCCCTAATACGCTGTTTTTCTTCCTTTATACCTGGCCTTTTTTCCTCGCGTTGCTGCCCGTCGCCATTGTGGCGGGTATTGCCCTGCATTCGCTTTTGAAGGGACGGCTGCTGCTAAGCGTTACGTTTACCCTGCTGGTGGTTGGGTCGATGTTTGGCGCATTGTTCCTGTGGCTGCTGGGCTAGGTTCTCTTCCCTTTTTCCATGGTGAGTGGTGCTGCATACCGGCAGCTCTAATTCAAACCGTAACCAACAATGAGATTATGTTCTCCTTACACGGGGTATACGTAACAACGGGCAAATGTGGTACATTTGCCCGCGTTGTCGCGGCATTCCCGCCCGCAGACGTAAAATCGTCGACGGAAGTTATGGGATGTTAATGCCGTTTTTCAGGGGGCAGGATGGGTAAACTAACGCTGCTGTTGCTGGCTTTATTGGTCTGGCTACAGTATTCGCTGTGGTTCGGTAAGAACGGCATACATGACTATAGTCGCGTCAACGATGATGTTGCTGCGCAGCAAGCTACAAACGCGAAACTTAAAGCGCGTAACGATCAGCTCTTTGCTGAAATTGATGATCTCAATGGCGGTCAGGAAGCTATCGAGGAACGCGCACGCAACGAACTCAGCATGACTAAGCCGGGCGAAACGTTTTATCGCCTGGTCCCTGACGCGTCTAAACGCGCACAGACCGCAGGGCAAAACAATCGATAAACCAGCCAAGGATTTAACATGGCAGCCACTTTATTGGACGTTTGCGCCGTGGTGCCGGCTGCCGGATTTGGCCGCCGAATGCAGACGGAGTGTCCTAAGCAGTACCTCTCAATTGGCAATAAAACCATTCTTGAACACTCGGTTGATGCGCTACTGGCGCATCCCCGGGTGACGCGTGTCGTCATCGCGATCAGTCCCGGCGACAGCCGCTTTGCCCAACTTCCACTTGCAGCGCATCCGCAAATTACCGTGGTGGATGGCGGCGATGAGCGTGCCGATTCTGTTCTTGCCGGTTTGCAAGCCGCTGGAGACGCTCAGTGGGTACTGGTGCATGATGCCGCGCGGCCATGTCTGCATCAGGATGATTTAGCCCGCTTACTGGCAATAAGTGAAACCAGCCGTATCGGCGGTATCCTGGCGGCCCCCGTACGCGACACCATGAAACGTGCGGAGCCTGGTAAGACCGAGATTGCTCATACGGTCGAACGTACTGATTTATGGCATGCGTTGACACCGCAGTATTTCCCACGCGAGCTGTTACACGATTGCCTGACCCGTGCGCTTAACGAAGGCGCAACCATTACGGATGAGGCTTCGGCACTGGAATATTGCGGCTTTCATCCGCTGCTGGTTGAAGGACGCGCTGACAACATTAAAGTCACCCGTCCGGAAGATCTGGCGCTGGCGGAATTTTATCTGACCCGAACAACCCCTACACAGCATCATTCATGATGTACCGAGGCGGCCAACACAAAGGCGGCTTGAAGGATGATGTGTCTATCAGGAGAATGCATAATGCGAATTGGACACGGTTTTGACGTACACGCCTTTGGCGGTGTTGGCCCAATTATCATTGGTGGTGTGCGCATCCCGTATGAAAAAGGACTGCTGGCGCATTCTGATGGCGATGTGGCGTTACATGCGCTAACCGATGCCCTGCTGGGTGCAGCGGCGTTGGGTGACATTGGTAAACTCTTCCCGGATACCGATGCAGCGTTCAAAGGTGCCGATAGCCGCGAGTTATTGCGTGAGGCCTGGCGGCGTATTCAGGCTAAAGGTTATACGCTTGGTAATGTGGATGTCACTATTATTGCCCAGGCACCGAAGATGCTGCCGCACATTCCGCAAATGCGGGTGTTTATTGCCGAGGATCTCGGCTGCCATATGGATGATGTTAACGTGAAAGCGACCACCACGGAAAAACTCGGTTTTACCGGGCGTGGGGAAGGGATTGCCTGTGAAGCGGTGGCGTTACTCATTAAGGCAACGAAATGACTGCGTTTGAAAATCTGACCTATCTCCATGGTAAACCACTTGGCCACGGAGTTCTGAAAGCAAACCCGGAAGACTTTGTCGTCGTCGAAGATTTAGGCTTCGAACCGGATGGCGAAGGCGAGCACGTTCTGGTGCGTATTCTGAAAAACGGTTGTAACACCCGTTTTGTGGCTGACGCGCTGGCCAAATTCCTTAAAATCCACGCCCGCGAAGTAAGCTTTGCCGGACAGAAAGATAAGCATGCTGTCACCGAGCAGTGGCTGTGCGCGCGCGTGCCGGGCAATGCAATGCCCGATTTAAGCAAATTTGAGCTGGAAGGCTGTAAAGTGCTGGAGTACGCCCGCCACAAGCGTAAGCTGCGTTTAGGCGCACTGAAAGGCAACGCTTTTACGCTGGTGTTGCGTGAAGTGAGCGAGCGTGATGATGTTGAAGCGCGTTTACAGGCGATTAGCGAGCGCGGCGTCCCGAACTATTTTGGTGCCCAACGTTTTGGTATCGGCGGCAGCAACCTGCAAGGTGCGCTGCGCTGGGCACAAAGCGATGCGCCGGTGCGCGATCGCAATAAACGCAGTTTTTGGTTGTCGGCAGCCCGTAGCGCGTTGTTTAATCAGATAGTCAATGAACGCTTGAAAAAAACAGACTTTAATCAAGTTGTTGACGGCGATGCGCTACAATTGTCGGGACGCGGAAGCTGGTTTGTCGCCACACGGGACGAACAGACCGAATTACAGCGTCGTGTTGATGAAAAAGAATTGATGGTAACAGCGGCACTACCGGGCTGCGGTGAGTGGGGTACTCAGCGCGATGCTCTGGCGTTTGAAGAGGCTGCTATTGCTGACGAAACCGCGCTACTGTCCCTGTTATTGCGCGAGAAAGTTGAGGCGTCGCGCCGCGCTATGTTGCTGTATCCACAACAATTAAGCTGGAACTGGTGGGATGACGTAACCGTTGAGTTGCGCTTCTGGCTACCGGCAGGTAGCTTCGCCACCAGTGTTGTAAGGGAACTTATTAACACAATGGGTGATTATGCGTATATTGCTGAGTAACGATGATGGGGTCCACGCACCCGGTATACAAACGCTGGCGAAAGCGCTGCGTGAGTTTGCTGACGTACAGGTGGTTGCCCCGGATCGTAACCGCAGTGGCGCGTCTAACTCGCTGACGCTGGAATCCTCGCTTCGCACTTTCACCTTTGATAATGGCGATATCGCCGTGCAAATGGGGACACCTACCGATTGCGTCTACCTGGGCGTGAACGCGTTAATGCGTCCGCGTCCGGACATTGTCGTTTCCGGGATTAATGCGGGTCCAAACCTGGGGGATGATGTCATCTACTCCGGTACCGTGGCGGCAGCAATGGAAGGTCGTCATCTCGGATTCCCTGCGCTGGCGGTCTCTCTCGATGGGCATAAACACTACGATACCGCTGCGGCGATAACCTGCCGGATTTTACGCGCGTTAAGCCGCGAACCGCTGCGCACCGGACGCATTCTGAATATCAACGTGCCGGATTTACCGCTGGATCAGATCAAAGGTATGCGGGTCACCCGCTGCGGCAGCCGTCATCCGGCGGATCAGGTGATCCCACAGCAGGACCCGCGTGGTAATACGCTGTATTGGATCGGGCCGCCGGGCGAGAAGTGCGATGCCGGTCCGGATACGGATTTTGCTGCCGTTGATGAAGGTTACGTTTCAATCACGCCACTGCATGTTGATTTAACCGCATACGGTGCGCATGAGGTTGTTTCTGACTGGTTAGACAGCGTGGGAGTCGACACGCAATGGTAAGCAGACGCGTACACACTCTCCTTGAACAATTACGTGCGCAGGGCATCAGAGATGAACATGTCCTGGATGCGCTCGCCGCCGTGCCGCGTGAAAAGTTCGTTGATGAGGCGTTTGAACATAAGGCCTGGGATAATATCGCCCTGCCGATTGGCCAGGGGCAGACCATCTCACAGCCCTATATGGTGGCTCGCATGACCGAGCTGCTGGAGCTAACGCCGCAATCCCGGGTACTGGAAATTGGTACTGGCTCTGGCTACCAGACGGCGATCCTGGCGCATCTGGTGCATCACGTGTGCTCTGTTGAGCGCATTAAAGGCTTGCAATGGCAGGCGCGTCGTCGCCTGAAGCAGCTTGATTTACATAATGTTTCGACCCGTCATGGTGATGGATGGCAAGGCTGGCAAGCTCGAGCGCCGTTTGACGCTATCATTGTGACGGCAGCACCGCCTGAGATCCCAACGGCATTGATGATGCAGTTAGATGAAGGCGGCATTCTCGTCTTGCCCGTGGGCGATGAGCACCAGTTTTTGAAACGGGTTCGTCGTCGGGGAGGCGAATTTATTATCGACACCGTGGAGGCTGTACGCTTTGTTCCCTTAGTCAAAGGGGAGTTAGCGTAGCTAACGCTGCTGAATACCTGGAGTTTTCCTGGATATTCTGGAATTAGTAAGCGTATCGTGGTCACGTTTTCCAGTGTCCAGTCCGATGCCTTGCACGGTGATTACGTCACTGGGTATTAACCAAATTTTCCTGGGGGATAAATGAGCGCGGGAAGCCACAAATTTACCGTTCGCCGTATTGCGGCATTGTCACTGGTTTCATTATGGCTGGCAGGTTGTTCAAACACCTCGAATCCACCAGCGCCGGTCAGCTCTGTTGGCGGCAACTCATCATCGAACACCAGCTCCGGTATGCTGATTACGCCTCCACCAAAAATGGGATCAACGGCGACAGTACAACAAACGCCACAGATCCAACCGGTGCAACGCCCGGCGACTCAGCCTACACAGGTTCAGCCGGTTGCAGAACAGCCTGTCCAGATGGAAAACGGGCGGATTGTGTACAATCGTCAGTATGGGAATATTCCGAAAGGTAGCTATACGGGTGGCAGTACCTATACTGTTAAGAAAGGCGACACGCTTTTCTATATTGCCTGGATTACCGGGAACGATTTCCGTGACCTCGCACAACGCAATAACGTTCCGGCCCCGTATGGCCTGAATGTCGGACAAACTCTGCAAGTGGGCAACGCGTCGGGTGCACCGATTACCGGTGGAAATGCCATCACCCAGGCGGATGCAGCACAGCAAGGAGTTGTGACCAACCCTGCACAAAATTCCACCGTTGCTGTTGCTTCGAAACCAACAATTACGTATTCTGAGGATTCAGGTGAACAAAGTGCTAACAAAATGTTGCCGAACAACAAGCCTGCTGGGACCGTCGTCACAGCGCCTGTAACGGCTCCGGCAGTTAGTGCAACCGAATCGACTGCAAGCTCAACTTCTACCAGTTCGCCGATCTCTACCTGGCGCTGGCCGACTGACGGCAAAGTGATCGAAAACTTCGCAGCTACCGAAGGTGGCAATAAAGGGATCGACATTGCAGGCAGCAAAGGACAGGCTATTGTCGCGACCGCAGATGGACGCGTCGTGTATGCCGGTAACGCGCTGCGTGGATACGGTAATCTTATTATCATCAAACACAACGATGATTACCTGAGTGCCTACGCCCATAACGATACAATGCTGGTCCGGGAACAACAAGAAATCAAGGCGGGGCAGAAGATAGCTACCATGGGTAGCACCGGAACCAGTTCTACACGCTTGCATTTTGAAATTCGTTACAAGGGGAAATCCGTAAACCCGCTGCGCTATTTACCGCAGCGATAATTCGGCGGAACCAGGCTTTCACGTGCTAGTTCCGTTAGGGATCACGGGTAGGAGCCACCTTATGAGTCAGAATACGCTGAAAGTTCATGATTTAAATGAAGATGCGGAATTTGATGAGAACGGAGTAGAGGCTTTTGATGAGAAAGCCTTGAGTGAAGAGGAACCCAGTGATAACGACCTGGCTGAAGAAGAGCTGTTATCGCAGGGGGCCACACAGCGTGTGTTGGACGCGACTCAGCTTTACCTTGGTGAGATTGGTTATTCGCCACTGTTAACAGCCGAAGAAGAAGTTTATTTTGCGCGTCGCGCACTGCGTGGAGATGTCGCTTCTCGCCGCCGCATGATTGAAAGTAACCTGCGTCTGGTGGTGAAAATTGCTCGTCGTTATGGCAATCGTGGTCTGGCATTGCTGGACTTGATTGAAGAGGGCAATCTGGGGCTTATCCGTGCCGTCGAGAAGTTTGACCCTGAGCGCGGGTTCCGCTTCTCAACATACGCAACCTGGTGGATCCGCCAGACGATCGAACGGGCGATTATGAATCAAACCCGAACGATCCGACTGCCGATTCACATTGTAAAAGAGCTGAACGTCTATCTGCGTACTGCGCGTGAGTTGTCGCATAAACTGGACCACGAACCGAGCGCAGAAGAGATTGCGGAACAACTGGATAAACCGGTTGATGACGTCAGCCGTATGCTCCGACTCAACGAGCGCATTACCTCGGTAGACACCCCGCTGGGTGGCGATTCCGAAAAAGCGTTGCTGGATATTCTGGCCGACGAAAAGGAAAACGGTCCGGAAGACACCACGCAAGACGATGATATGAAACAGAGCATCGTCAAATGGCTGTTCGAACTGAACGCCAAACAGCGTGAGGTGCTGGCACGTCGTTTTGGTTTGCTGGGGTACGAAGCTGCGACACTGGAAGATGTGGGCCGTGAAATTGGCCTGACCCGTGAACGTGTTCGCCAGATTCAGGTTGAAGGTCTGCGTCGTCTGCGTGAAATCCTGCAGACGCAGGGGCTGAATATCGAAGCGCTGTTCCGCGAGTAAGCACAAGTTCTATCAAGAAAGGCCAGTCTCATTGGGACTGGCCTTTTTCTTTAGCGGATATGCAGGCCAGATAAGGCGGAGCCGCTATCCGGGACATTACCCCATCATTTTACGCACCAGATACGTAAACTGCTCGCGTTCTTGCGCGCTAAGCCGCCCGAGAAACTCATTATCTATACCGTCTCCCAGCAGTGTCACATGGGTAAGCAATGTATCACCCTCTGGCGTGAGATAGACAAATCGTCTGCGCTTATCTGTCGGATCGTGCTCGCGTTTTACCAGCCCTCGACTCTCCATCCGGCTCAGCATTTCCGCAAGCGTAGCTTTCGTGCTCACCGCGGCCTCTGTTAAGTCAACTTGCTCGATACCAGGACGTTCAGCAATGGCCCGCATCACTGCGTACTGAGGTTTAGTCAGTTCCGGTAACGCATGCTGCCAGCGAGCCGTATGCTTTTGAAAAAGCTGGCGTAGTAAATGAAACGCGGTATTACGTAACTCCATGGGAACTCCGGGCAAACGATCGGTCTCTATCATAGCGGGTAACGCGCACTTTTTTAACAAGCGCGACTTTAGCTATCTGTGCCAGGTGTCCTTGCCCGGAGTCGGTTGTGGGAGTATGTTAAGCAAAATGTTCGTACACGAACAATATTGAGAGGTTGAATGAGACTCATCGTAGGAATGACCGGGGCAACAGGAGCACCGCTTGGTGTGGCGTTGCTACAGGCGCTGCGGCAAATGCCGGAAGTGGAAACGCATCTGGTGTTATCGAAGTGGGCGAAAACGACCATTGAGCTGGAAACGCCGTACAGCGTTCACGATGTGTCTGCGCTGGCGGACTACTGCCACCATCCGGCGGACCAGGCGGCGAGTATCTCCTCCGGCTCGTTTCGGACCGACGGCATGATTGTTATCCCCTGTAGCATGAAAACGCTGGCCGGTATTCGGGCTGGGTATGCGGACGGACTGGTGGGGCGTGCTGCTGATGTGGTGCTAAAAGAAGGGCGCAAGCTGGTGCTGGTTCCGCGTGAAATGCCGCTGAGCACCATTCATCTGGAAAATATGCTCGCACTTTCCCGTATGGGCGTCGCAATGGTTCCGCCGATGCCCGCGTTTTATAACCATCCGCAAACGGTCGATGACATTACGCAGCATATTGTTGCTCGCGTTCTCGATCAGTTTGGTCTGGAACACCCAAACGCCCGTCGCTGGCAGGGATTACGGCAGGCACAGAATTTTTCACAGGAGAATGAGTAATGGCATTTGATGATTTGCGCAGCTTTTTGCAAGCGCTGGACGACCAGGGACAATTGCTGAAAATCAGTGAAGAAGTGAACGCCGAACCGGATTTAGCGGCTGCTGCCAATGCCACCGGGCGTATTGGTGACGGCGCGCCTGCGCTGTGGTTTGACAATATTCGTGGATTTACCGATGCCCGAGTGGCGATGAACACTATCGGCTCATGGCAGAACCACGCAATCTCGTTGGGTTTACCACCGAATACGCCGGTGAAAAAACAGATCGATGAATTTATTCGCCGCTGGGATAAATTTCCGGTTGCACCAGAACGTCGCGCCAATCCGGCGTGGGCGGAAAACAGCGTCGACGGCGATGATATTAACCTGTTTGATATTCTGCCGCTGTTTCGTCTGAACGATGGCGACGGTGGTTTCTACCTTGATAAAGCCTGCGTGGTTTCACGCGATCCGCTGGATGTCGATAATTTCGGTAAGCAGAACGTCGGTATTTACCGTATGGAAGTAAAAGGCAAGCGTAAGCTGGGCCTGCAACCGGTGCCGATGCACGATATCGCGCTGCACCTGCATAAAGCGGAAGAACGCGGCGAGGATCTGCCAATTGCGATCACCCTTGGCAACGATCCGATCATCACTCTGATGGGGGCGACGCCGCTGAAGTACGATCAGTCTGAATACGAAATGGCGGGGGCGCTGCGTGAAAGCCCGTACCCGATCGCCACCGCGCCGCTCACTGGTTTTGACGTACCGTGGGGGTCTGAAGTGATCCTTGAAGGGGTCATCGAAAGTCGCAAGCGTGAAATAGAAGGGCCATTTGGTGAATTTACCGGTCACTACTCTGGCGGGCGCAACATGACCGTGGTGCGCATTGATAAAGTGTCTTACCGTACGAAGCCGATTTTTGAATCACTCTATCTCGGCATGCCGTGGACGGAGATCGATTACCTGATGGGGCCGGCGACTTGTGTGCCGTTGTACCAGCAACTGAAAGCAGAATTCCCTGAAGTGCAGGCGGTTAACGCCATGTATACCCACGGTTTGCTGGCGATTATCTCCACCAAAAAACGCTACGGCGGCTTTGCCCGTGCTGTGGGGTTGCGGGCGATGACGACGCCGCATGGCCTGGGCTATGTGAAGATGGTGATTATGGTTGATGAGGATGTTGATCCGTTCAACTTACCGCAGGTGATGTGGGCGCTGTCGTCGAAGGTTAACCCTGCGGGCGATCTGGTGCAGTTGCCGAATATGTCAGTACTGGAACTGGACCCAGGCTCCAGCCCGGCAGGTATCACTGACAAGCTGATTATTGATGCCACTACTCCGGTTGCCCCGGATAACCGTGGCCATTACAGCCAGCCGGTATGTGATTTACCTGAGACTCAAGCCTGGGCTGAAAAGCTGACCGCCATGTTGGCCAACCGTAAATAAGGAGATGCAGATGATTTGTCCACGTTGTGCTGATGAACACATAGAATTGATGGCGGTCTCGCCGGTGAAAGGTGTCTGGACGGTATATCAGTGTCAGCATTGTCTGTACACCTGGCGTGATACCGAACCGCTACGTCGTACCAGCCGTGAGCACTACCCGCAGGCGTTTCGCATGACGCAGAAGGATATTGATGAAGCACCGATGGTGCCAAGTATTCCACCGCTGCTGGCAGAAGATAAGCGCTAATCAACATTGCTGGGTGCGGCTTCGCCTTACCCGGCCTACACATAGCGGTATTTTGTAGGCCCGACAAGCAAAGCGTCATCGGGCAGAACATACCAATATTAAGCCTCGGAATATCCGGGGCTTGTTATTTTGCGAGCAGGCTCGTAGCAAATGGCTTAATTTGTTCGAGGAGATGACACCTGGAATAGAATAGCTGCGGGTGCTTGAGGCTTTCTGAGCTTTGAGCATTTGCAAGGTCCCGGAAAGACAAAAGCCCCAGGAGATAGTTCTATCAACCTGAGGCTAACGTACAAACCTAGACCATTTGGATGTTAGTCTCTTCTTTGCAGGGAGGCAAGACATGCTGACAAAATATGCCCTGGTGGCAATTGTAGTGCTGTGTTTCACGGTGCTGGGATTTACGTTAATGGTACGAGATTCGCTGTGCGAGTTAAGTATCAAAGAGCGTAATATGGAGTTTAAAGCTGTTCTCGCTTACGAACCGAAGAAGTAGCAACAACGCGGGGGAAACCCCGCGTCTTGATGGCCTGGTTTTGTCCTCTCGCACCCATTCCCGAAGTGCGCGCCAGTTGTTGCAGGCCCGATAAGCAAAGCGCCATCGGGCATTACAACGTTACACCAGACTCTTCAACCGATAGATCCACTCCAGCGCCTGGCGCGGTGTCAGCGAATCCGGGTCAATATTCTCCAGTGCTTCAACGGCTGGTGATGTCTCTTCCGGGGTACTGAGCAGTGACATTTGCGTGCCATCAACCTGCGTTGCCGCTGCGTTTGGCGTGATGCTTTCCAGCTCGCGCAGTTTTTGCCGTGCGCGTTTGATAACCTCTTTCGGAACGCCAGCCAGTGCCGCGACCGCCAGACCATAGCTCTTACTTGCCGCGCCATCCTGTACGCTGTGCATAAAGGCGATGGTATCGCCATGCTCTAACGCATCCAGATGTACGTTCGCTACGCCTTCCATTTTTTCCGGTAACTGAGTCAGCTCGAAGTAGTGGGTAGCAAACAACGTGAGTGCTTTGATTTTATTCGCCAGATTTTCAGCACAAGCCCAGGCCAGAGATAAACCGTCATAGGTAGAGGTCCCGCGTCCAATTTCATCCATTAGCACCAGGCTGTTCTCAGTGGCGTTATGCAGAATATTGGCCGTTTCGGTCATTTCTACCATGAAGGTTGAACGACCGGAGGCGAGGTCATCCGCCGCGCCCACACGGGTAAAGATACGGTCGATTGGACCTATTTCTACCTTTTGTGCCGGCACATAGCTGCCGATGTAGGCCAGCAATGCAATCAGCGCGGTCTGGCGCATATAGGTGCTTTTACCACCCATATTTGGCCCGGTGATAATCAGCATCCGCCGCTGCGGGGAAAGGCTAAGTGGGTTGGCGATAAACGGCTCGCTCAACACTTGTTCCACCACCGGATGGCGACCCTCGGTAATACGGATACCGGGCTTATCGCTGAATGTCGGGCAGGTGTAGTTCAGGGTATACGCGCGTTCGGCCAGGTTGACCAGCACGTCCAGCTCTGCCAGTGCGCTGGCGCTCTGCTGTAAATCCGCCAGATGCGGCAACAGCATGTCGAACAGCTCGTCATACAGCTGTTTTTCCAGTGCCAGCGCTTTACCTTTTGAGGTCAGAACTTTGTCTTCGTACTCTTTCAGCTCAGGAATAATGTAGCGTTCGGCATTTTTCAGCGTCTGACGGCGCACATAGTTAATCGGTGCCAGGTGGCTCTGCCCACGACTGATCTGAATGTAGTAACCGTGGACGGCGTTAAATCCAACTTTCAATGTGTCCAGGCCGGTGCGCTCGCGCTCGCGGATCTCCAGTCTGTCCAGATAATCAGTTGCGCCATCAGCCAGCGCTCGCCATTCGTCCAGCTCTTCGTTATAGCCCGGTGCGATAACGCCACCATCGCGTACCAGCACTGGCGGGGCATCAACCACGGCACGCTCCAGCAGTTCACGCAGTTCCGTGAACTCGCCCATTTTTTCGCGCAGCATCTGTACGGGGGCGCTGTTTACGTTTTCCAGTTGAGCGCGCAGTTCCGGTAATTGCTGGAAGGCGTGACGCATACGCGCCAGATCGCGTGGACGCGCGGTACGCAGTGCCAGACGTGCCAGAATACGTTCCAGATCGCCCACCTGGCGTAACACTGGCTGTAACTCACTGGTGGAATCCTGCAGTGCACCGATCGTCTGTTGGCGCTCGATCAGTATCTGCGTATCGCGCACCGGCATATGCAGCCAGCGTTTGAGCATACGGCTACCCATCGGCGTCACGGTGCAATCGAGCACCGATGCCAGCGTATTTTCTACGCCACCGGCCAGGTTCTGGGTAATTTCCAGATTGCGGCGCGTGGCGGCATCCATAATGATGCTGTCCTGCTGGCGTTCCATGGTGATGGAGCGAATATGCGGCAGTGAGGTGCGCTGGGTATCTTTTACATATTGCAGCAGGCAGCCGGCAGCACATAATCCACGCGGTGCGTTTTCTACACCAAAGCCGATCAGATCCCGTGTACCAAACTGCAGGTTTAACTGCTGGCGGGCGGTATCAATTTCAAATTCCCACAGTGGACGGCGACGCAGGCCACGACGGCCCTCAATCAGCGACGTTTCTGCGAAATCCTCGGCATACAGCAATTCGGCAGGGTTGGTGCGCTGCAGTTCCGCAGCCATCGTCTCACGGTCTGCGGGTTCACTGACGCGAAAACGCCCAGAGCTGATGTCCAGTGTGGCGTAGCCAAAGCCTTTACTGTCCTGCCAGACAGCGGCCAGCAGGTTGTCCTGACGTTCCTGTAACAGTGCTTCATCGCTGATGGTACCTGGCGTGACGATGCGTACCACTTTGCGTTCAACCGGCCCTTTGCTGGTCGCCGGATCGCCAATCTGCTCACAAATAGCGACAGATTCCCCCTGATTGACCAGCTTAGCGAGGTAGTTTTCCACCGCATGATGAGGAATGCCCGCCATCGGGATTGGCTCGCCCGCAGACGCGCCGCGTTTGGTCAGCGAGATATCGAGCAGCTGCGACGCACGTTTCGCGTCGTCATAAAACAGTTCGTAAAAGTCGCCCATGCGGTAAAACAGTAATATTTCCGGATGCTGGGCTTTCAGCTTGAGATACTGCTGCATCATGGGCGTGTGGTTCGTGAAGTCCGTATCAAGTGACTCTTTCATATCGCTTTTGCTCTTTTTTTAATCTTTTTGGGGACCTGGGCAGTCTCACGTGAGACCCTGGAAACTCACATAAACCCACAAATTTGTATACCAGAAGTGTGCTATCTACTATCTGGTATGCACACTTGAACTACTTGTCTGGATTGATGAAAATGACGCTCCATCAATCTATTATAATCAATAAGTTACCTACCAGCAGCAAACCTGAACTCGACACAGTTGGAAAAGTTCTCTATTTACTCAACCCTGGATGAAAAGCCTATCTTATCACCGACAACCACCGCGATTCACCCGTTGGATTTTGTGTCAAAATCAGGGCCGCTACACCGAGAGTAGCATTACATGAATATGAGCAGGGTTGTTGGTTTCGATACTGCCAAATCTGTTTTTCGGGTCTGCAGCTGGTTGACGATATTTAGTCGCTACTCGTGTCTATTATGCTCAATGTATATTCTATCGTTATATATATTG
>NZ_JANEWL010000048.1:0-33245 GCF_028069815.1 Citrobacter sp. Awk 2 | reverse complement strand
CCACCATCTTCAAGCACTGCCTACAATTTGAATTACCCCTGGTGGGGTTCCCGAGCGGCCAAAGGGAGCAGACTGTAAATCTGCCGTCATCGACTTCGAAGGTTCGAATCCTTCCCCCACCACCATCACTTCATAAAATACCAACACAAAATCAATCTGCAATACCTCATATTCTTCCGATGTGGGAAGGATGAGAAGCTTCGACTAAGGTTCGATTCGAGCGTTAGCGAGAAAGCGTTGCCGCAGGCAACGACCCGAAGGGCGAAGCGCGCAGCGCTGAGTCATCCTTCCCCCACCACCATCACTTCCTAAAGCACTACATCTCAATCAATACACAATGCCCTATATTCTGCCCATGCGGGAAGGATTAAAAACTTCGACTAAGTTTCGATTCAAGCGTAGCGAGAAAGCGTTGCCGCAGGCAACGACCCGAAAGGCGAAGCGCATAGCGCTGAGTCATCCCCCCCTTACTTCATAAAGTACCAACACAAAATCAATCTTCAATGCCCTTTATTTGCCTGATGCGCTGCGCTTATCAGGCCTACAAAGTCGATACATGCCCGCAATTTGCCTGGTGCGCGCGCTCGTCAGGCCTACAAACTCGATACGTGCCCACAATTTGCCTGATGCGCTGTGCTTATCAGGCCGACAAAGTCCACTGACACCTGCGTAGGCTGGATAAGGCGGTTACGCCGCCATCCGGCGAACTGGCATAAAAAAACCCCGCCGAAGCGGGGTTTGGTGCGTTACAACGCGAAATTAATGACGGGCGCGCACGATCTGATACTTACGTGTCAGATACTCGACTGGCACGCTCCAGATATGTACCAGACGCGAGAACGGGAACAACAGGAACAGCGTCATACCTAATACCAGGTGCATACGGAAAATGAATGCTACACCATCCAGATACTGAGACGCCCCACCGTGGAAGGTCACCACTGATTGCGCCCAGTTCACCAGCTTCATCATTTCGCTACCGTCCATATGCTGAGCCGAGAACGGAATGGTCAGCAGACCCAGCGCACACTGGATAACCAGAACAGACAGCACCAGAATGTCGGCACCCGTGGTCGTTGCACGCACGCGCGGACTGAACAGACGACGTTTCAGCAGCAGCACGCCCCCCACCAGGCACATCACACCACTGGCACCACCGGCAAACATCGCCATCTTTTGCTTCACTTCAAGCGGCAACCACGCTTCGTACATCCAGTGCGGCGTCAGCATCCCCAGGAAATGACCCGCGAAGATGCCGAGGATCCCAATGTGAAACAGGTTTGACGCAAGGTTCATCCCTTTGCGATCCAGCATCTGGCTGGAAGCCGCACGCCAGGTATACTGACCGTAGTCGTAGCGTAACCAGCTGCCAATCAGAAAGACAGAACCCGCAATATACGGATAGATGTCAAAGAAGAACGTATTCAGGAAGTGCATTAGTTCTGTCCTCCGGTGGTGATGTTCAGGTACTGCGGCGCAACGGCCCCGGCAAAACGACGTTGATGAGCAGAAATTTCAGACTCACCACATCCCTGGTCGGCAAAGAATTTCACCTGCTCTTCTTCCCAAACAGCATCCAGTGCCTGCGGCGTGTCGTCACGAACTTCATCCGCAATTTTTTCGGCCACTTTGTCGCTGTCGATAGCGGTATTCGCCAGCTTTAACAGCAGATCGAACAGCACCGCGTAGCGACTTTCGCGCTGTTGCAGTCGCGCGCTGAGCAGCGCCAGAATCGGGGCGATATCCTGCAAGCCACCTAACGCTTCGCTTTTTGGCAACTGTGCGAGATATTCCAGATACAGCGGCAAGTGATCAGGCAATTCGCGGCTATCGAGTTGTAGTCCGTGCTGCTCATACTGAGCCATCAGGTCAACCATCGCCTGGCCGCGATCGCGGGATTCACCGTGAACATGTTCAAACAGCAATAGTGACGTCGCACGACCACGGTCGAACAGTTCGCTATAGCTTGCCTGCGCATCCAGCATATCCTGCGCAGTTAAATCGCGCAGGAAAACGCCCAGCGTCTGGGCATCCTCTTTGTCCAGGTTTTCAGATGACGCGAGTGCATCGAAAAGTTCCTGCTGATGCTGCCACAAGGCAGCATCCGGGTACTCGAGCAGACGCGAAACAATGACGAGTTCAATCATTGGTGCGGCTCCGTTTTACTGGTCACATCGACAGCATCGATGCGGCGACTGTTGAACAGATTGAATTTCGTATCAGAACCGTGGCAACCATCACCGAAGGTGAAACCACAACCGCTTTTCTCCGGGAATGCTTCACGCGCCAGTTCGCGATGGCTGCTCGGGATCACAAAACGATCTTCGTAGTTAGCAATCGCCAGGTAACGATACATCTCTTGTGCCTGCGCTTCAGTCAGACCGACCTCTTCCAGCGCGCGGGTATCGACTTTGCCGTCTACAGTTTCTGCGCGTTTGTAGTGACGCATCGCCAGCATACGTTTCAGCGCCCGCAGTACCGGCTGGGTATCACCTGCAGTCAGCAGGTTCGCCAGATACTGAACCGGGATACGCAGGCTGTCCACGTCCGGCAGAATACCGTTGCTACCCAGTTCACCCGCATCAGCAGCGGACTGAATCGGAGATAAAGGTGGCACATACCAGACCATCGGCAACGTGCGGTATTCCGGGTGCAGCGGCAGCGCCAGCTTCCAGTCCATCGCCATTTTGTATACCGGCGACTGCTGGGCCGCGTCGATCACGCTCAGCGGAATGCCATCTTTCAGTGCCTGTTCAATCACCGCCGGATCGTTTGGATCGAGGAATACGTCCAACTGACTCTGATACAGATCCTTCTCGTTCTCGGTGCTTGCAGCGCTTTCGATAGCATCGGCGTCATACAGCAACACGCCGAGATAACGAATACGACCGACACAGGTTTCAGAACATACCGTCGGTTGGCCAGCTTCAATACGCGGATAGCAGAAGATGCACTTCTCAGATTTACCGCTCTTCCAGTTGAAGTAGATCTTCTTGTACGGACACCCGGTGATGCACATACGCCAGCCGCGGCACTTGTCCTGATCGATCAGCACGATGCCATCTTCTTCACGTTTGTAGATGGCACCACTTGGACAGGTCGCCACGCACGCCGGGTTCAGACAGTGCTCGCACAGACGGGGCAGATACATCATGAAGGTATTTTCAAACTGCCCGTACATCGCCTTCTGCATATTTTCGAAGTTCTGGTCTTTCGCCAGCTTCTCAAACTCACCGCCCAGGTCATCTTCCCAGTTCGGACCTTTGGTGATTTTGTCCATACGCTGACCGGTAATCAGCGAGCGCGGACGGGCGATCGGCTGCGCCTTGCTATCAGCGGGCGCGTTGTGCAGCGTCTGATAGTCAAAATCAAACGGCTCGTAGTAATCATCAATGCCCGGCAGATGCGGGTTAGCAAAGATTTTACCCAGCAGCAGCGCTTTGTTACCCATGCGCGGCACCAGCTTGCCGTTGATTTTACGGATCCAACCGCCCTTCCATTTTTCCTGGTTTTCCCAGTCAGTCGGGAACCCCGTACCTGGCTTCGTTTCAACGTTGTTGAACCAGGCATATTCGGCACCTTCACGGCTGGTCCAGACGTTTTTGCAGGTTACTGAACAGGTGTGGCAACCGATGCACTTATCGAGATTCAGCACCATGCCGACTTGTGAACGAATTTTCATTTTACGCTCTCCTGTACCTGGTCATTGCCTTCACCATCCAACCAGTCAATGTTCTTCATCTTACGTACCACAACGAACTCATCACGGTTCGACCCTACGGTGCCGTAGTAGTTAAAGCCGTAGGCCAGATGTGCATAGCCGCCGATCATGTGGGTCGGTTTCGGCGTAATACGCGTTACCGAGTTATGGATCCCGCCGCGCTGCTGGGTAATTTCTGAACCAGGCAGGTTCACAATACGTTCCTGCGCGTGGTACATCATGGTCATCCCGGCCGGCACACGTTGGCTGACAACGGCACGGGCAGTTAAGGCACCGTTGCTGTTGAAAACTTCGATCCAGTCGTTATCTTCGATGCCCAAATCTTTCGCATCGGCTTCACTCATCCACACAATCGGACCGCCGCGACCTAACGTCAGCATCAGCAGGTTGTCACTGTAGGTAGAGTGGATACCCCACTTCTGGTGCGGCGTCAGGAAGTTGAGCGCTTTTTCAGGGTTGCCATTGGACTTCTCGCCCATCACCTCTTTCACCGAACGGGTATCGATTGGCGGACGATAGACCAGCAAGCTTTCACCGAAGTCACGCATCCACTGGTGATCCTGATACAGCTGCTGGCGACCAGACAACGTGCGCCATGGGATTAGCTCATGAACGTTGGTGTAACCGGCGTTATAAGAAACATGTTCATCTTCCAGACCTGACCAGGTCGGGCTGGAGATGATTTTGCGCGGTTGCGCCTGAATATCGCGGAAGCGAATCTTCTCGTCTTCTTTATTCAGCGCCAGATGCGTATGGTCACGGCCGGTAAATTCACTCAGCGCAGCCCAGGCTTTAACGGCGACCTGGCCATTCGTTTCCGGTGCCAGCGTCAGGATCATCTCAGCGGCATCAATGGCTGTATTAAGACAAGGCTGGCCTTTCGCCGGACCTTCTGCCTTGGTGTAATTGAGCTTACGCAGCAGATCCATTTCGCTCTGAGTATTCCAGGCAATCCCTTTACCACCGTTACCGACTTTGTCCATCAACGGGCCGATAGAGGTGAAGCGCTCGTAAGTTGCCGGGTAATCACGCTCGACGGTCATGATGTGCGGTGCGGTGACGCCAGGGATCAGGTCGCATTCGCCTTTTTTCCAGTCTTTCACGTCCAGCGGTTGCGCCAGTTCAGCGGCGGAGTCGTGCTGGATAGGCAGTGTCACCACGTCGGTTTCTTTGCCAAGGTGACCGACACAAACTTCAGAGAATTTCTTGGCGATGGCTTTGTAGATTTCCCAGTCGCTTTTCGATTCCCAGGCCGGGTCAACAGCAGCAGACAGCGGATGAATAAACGGATGCATATCCGAGGTATTCATGTCGTCTTTTTCATACCAGGTGGCCGTTGGCAGCACGATGTCGGAATACAGACAGGTGCTCGACAAACGGAAGTCCAGTGTCACCACCAGATCCAGCTTGCCGTCGAGACCATTATCCTGCCATTCCACTTCTTCTGGTTTCACGCCGCCCTGTTTACCCAGATCCAGTCCCTGAATACCGTGCTCAGTACCCAGCAGATACTTCAGCATGTATTCATGGCCTTTACCGGATGAACCCAGCAGATTAGAGCGCCAGATAAACAGGTTACGTGGATGGTTTTTACCGTTTTCTGGTTGTTCTGCCGCAAAGCGAATAGAACCTTCTTTCAGCGATTTAACGGTGTAATCGACGGGTGTCATCCCCGCTTTTTCCGCCTCACGCGCAATGTACAGCGGGTTAGTCCCCAACTGCGGTGCGGACGGCAACCAGCCCATACGCTCGGCGCGCACGTTGAAGTCGATCAGATGACCGCTATAGCGGGATTTATCCGCCATCGGCGACAGCAATTCTTGCGCTGTTACCGTCTCATAGCGCCACTGGCTGGAGTGGTTATAGAAGTAGGACGTACTGTTCATGTGACGCGCAGGACGCTGCCAGTCAAGTGCAAACGCCAGTGGCTGCCAGCCGGTCTGTGGACGCAGTTTTTCCTGGCCCACATAGTGTGCCCAGCCGCCGCCGCTCTGACCGACACAGCCGCAGAAAATCAGCATGTTGATCAGGCCGCGATAGTTCATATCGAGGTGATACCAGTGGTTCAGACCCGCACCGACGATGATCATCGAACGTCCGTGGGTTTTATCGGCGTTATCCGCAAATTCACGGGCAATGCGCACAATTTGAGAACGTGAAACACCGGTGATTTTTTCTGCCCACGCAGGGGTATACGCTTTTACGTCATCGTAGCTGGTCGCGCAGTTTTCATCATTCAGACCACGCTCAAGGCCGTAGTTAGCCATGGTCAGATCGTAAACGGTGGTCACCAGCGCCGTAGAGCCATCGGCCAACTGCAGTCGTTTAACCGGCAGTTTATGCAGCAGAACGTTTTCCAGTTCGACTTTATTGAAGTGTTCAGTTCCTTCGCCACCGAAGTACGGGAAACCGACTTCCGCGATGTCATCCTGGCTACCCAGCAGGCTGAGTTGCAGTTCGGTTTCGGCACCAGACGTACCGTCGCGCTGCTCCAGATTCCATTTACCTTTTTCGCCCCAGCGGAAACCGATTGAACCGTTCGGCGCAACCATCTCACCGTTGCTGTTAATCGCGACAGTTTTCCATTCCGGGTTGTTTTCCTGGCCCAGAGAATCGACCAAATCCGCCGCACGCAGCATACGACCGGCAGCATAGTATCCGTCACGCTCTTCAAGCATGACCAACATTGGCATGTCGGTGTAACGGCGCACGTAATCGGTAAAGTACTGGCTTGGGTTGTCGAGATGGAACTCACGCAGCATAACGTGGCCCATCGCCAGCGCCATTGCGGCATCAGTCCCCTGCTTCGGTGCCAGCCACAGGTCGCAAAGCTTGGCGATTTCTGCGTAGTCCGGCGTAATCGCGACCGTTTTGGTCCCTTTGTAGCGAACTTCTGTGAAGAAGTGCGCATCCGGAGTACGGGTCTGCGGTACGTTAGAACCCCAGGCGATGATGTAGCTGGAGTTGTACCAGTCAGCAGATTCCGGCACATCAGTCTGCTCGCCCCAGGTCTGCGGAGAGGCAGGCGGCAGGTCGCAGTACCAATCGTAGAAGCTCAGGCAGGTACCGCCAATCAGTGACAAGTAACGAGCACCGGACGCATAAGAAACCATCGACATTGCCGGGATCGGTGAGAAACCCGCAACGCGGTCAGGACCATAGGTTTTCACGGTATAGACGTTAGATGCCGCAATCAGTTCGTTGACTTCCTGCCAGGAAGAACGGACAAACCCGCCACGACCACGCGCTTGTTTGAAGCTTTTTGCTTTATCGGCGTCTTCGATGATGGAGGCCCAGGCGTCAACGGGATCACTGTGCAGTCTTTTCGCTTCACGCCACATCTTCATCAGACGTTTGCGCATCAGCGGATATTTGAGGCGGTTAGCGCTGTAGAGATACCAGGAATAGCTCGCACCACGCGGGCAGCCGCGAGGTTCGTGGTTTGGCAGATCAGGACGAGTACGCGGGTAGTCAGTTTGCTGGGTTTCCCAGGTTACCAGACCATTTTTCACGTAGATTTTCCAACTGCATGAGCCGGTGCAGTTTACGCCGTGGGTTGAACGCACGACTTTGTCATGCTGCCAACGCTGGCGGTATCCATCCTCCCAGTCCCTGTTGGTGTTGAGAAGCTGGCCGTGCCCATCGGCAAAGGTTTCGCCCTTCTGCTTGAAGTAACGAAACCGGTCCAGGAATTTACTCATCGGTTTTCTCCTGTAGGAGCCTGACGGCTCTCTGATAAATCGACATTGCTTGATTGGGAGTGAAGGTAACGCTCTGAAAGGGCGTGATAATTGATAACGATCAAGGCAGACAGGGATGAAAATAGGTGGTTAATTTTCGTATACCCCTTAAGTAGGATATTGATTTTAAATATAATTAATTGATTTATAAGCAGATTCCAAAAACAACTTCTCGTGCAAATGTTAAATTCTTTACAAGTGGGTATTAAGGGGTATCCCCCCTGCTTAGCATATTCTTGGCACCACTCTTACAGGCTGTTGTTATGTCACAATACAAAAGTATGTTGTAACTAATTTAAGACAAAAAAAAGCGCGGTCTAACACCGCGCAATGGATAATCAACCTACACTTCATCATTCAAACTGCTTCTGCGTTGGCTGCGCTCGTTCTCCCCAGTCACTCACTTCGGTAAGCGCCTGGGGATTTCTCACTTGCCTGCCTTGATGCAGCTCGATTGATTTTGTGTATACAACTTTTTTACTTTTTAGAATGACGGCCGTATACCACCCAGGTGATGACCACGCAGGCGACATAGAAGATCAGAAACACTTTCATTGCATCAACCGGCGAGCCCGTTAATGCCAAAGACGTACCAAACGCTTTCGGAATAAAGAAGCCGCCAATCGCGCCAATCGCTGAGATAAAGCCCAAAGCCGCTGCTGTGTCAGTCGCTGCCTCACGCATCGCTTTCTCTTCAGAGCCGCCTTCCGCTTTCACCCTGTCCATTGTCAGCTTACGGAAGATGACAGAGATCATCTGGAAGGTTGAACCACTACCCAGACCAGCCGTCAGGAACAGCGCCAGGAATACCGCGAAGAAGGCAATAAAGTTACCACCTACCCCATCGGTTGGCAGGGTCAGGAACAGTAAGGCGCTGAAGACGGCCATCAACACGAAGTTAACCAATGTTACGCGTGTCCCGCCCAGACGGTCGGAGATTGCTCCCCCGGCAGAACGCGCCAGTGCACCAATCAGCGGGCCAAAGAAGGCGTAATGCAGGATCTGCACTTCCGGGAACTGCGTTTTTGACAGCATCGCGAAACCTGCGGAGAAGCCGATAAAAGAGCCGAAGGTTGCCAGATACAGCAGGCTCATAATCCACAGATGTCCGCGTTTCAGCACCGGCAATTGCTCTTTCAGCGACGCTTTAGAGGTCGCCAGTTCGTTCATACCAAACCATGCCGCCAGCGTGAAAATCGCAAGGAACGGAACCCAAATCCAGGCGGCGTTGGCCAGATACAGCTGCGTGCCGTCCGGTTGTTCAACGCCGTGGCTGCCAAAAGCGGCGAAGATGGACAGTGAGACTACCAGCGGCGCAACTAACTGCATCACGCTGACGCCCATGTTGCCCAGACCACCGTTCAGCCCCAACGCCCCACCCTGCTTCTGCTTTGGAAAGAAGAAGCTGATGTTTGCCATGCTGGAAGCAAAGTTTGCCCCGGCAAAGCCACACAGCAGGGAGATCATAATAAAGGTACTGAACGGCGTGGTGGTATCCTGCACCGCAAAGCCTAACCACACGCAGGGGATTATCAGGATACCTGTGCTGAATGCCGTCCAGCGACGACCACCGAACAGAGGAACCATAAAGGAGTACGGTACGCGCAGCAGTGCGCCCGAAACTGAAGGCAATGCCGTCAGCATGAATAGCTGCTCAGTGGTGAAATCGAACCCCACTTTCGGTAAGTTCACCGCCACTGCGCTAAATAACATCCATACGCAAAACGCCAGCAGTAGGCAAGGGACTGAAATCCACAGGTTACGGCTGGCAACTCGTTGACCACGCTGTTCCCAGAAGGCGGGATCTTCCGGCCGCCATTCTGTGATTACAGCTCCAGATGCCCTTTCCGGGGCAGATGAGTGACTCATAGACACCTCTGATACTTGTTTCGATGCCTGCAACATTAGGGTTTACAGCCGGGGGTAAGTTGATATAAATCAAAGGAAAAGGTGTCATTATTAACGCCTAAAATTTATCATTACCCTAAATGAGTACATAACTTCGGTAAAAAAGATGTGGTTTTTCACGCTTCTGTCGCACCCTACTCCCCAACGTCCGGGATCTCTCCCCCCGTCGGCAATTAAGGGGTAGCCCGTTTGAGGTATGGGTATACTCCAGTGTATCGCTGAGAATAGCGGCACTGCCTGCAGCAGAATCGTCATTCAATAAGGTTTTCTGCTCACTGAAAACCCGAAGGAAGAAGTCACATGTTTAAACGTTGTCTTTCCCCGCTTACGCTGGTTAACCAGGTGGCGCTGATTGTTTTACTGTCTACCGCGCTTGGTGTGGCAGGTATGGCTGTCTCCGGTTGGCTGGTACAAGGCATTCAGGGTAGTGCTCACGCAATCAATAAGGCCGGCTCGCTACGTATGCAGAGCTACCGCTTGCTGGCTGCCGTACCGCTGGATGCCAGCGATCAACCGCTGCTGGATGAAATGGAACAAACAGCGTTTAGCCCTGAACTGACTCGCGCCGCAAAACGCGACGGCCAGCAGGCCCAGTTAAAGGCATTGCAGGATTACTGGCACACCGAACTGGCACCGGGGCTTAAGCATGCACAAACGGGTGATGCGGTCGCCGATGACGTTTCACGCTTTGTGACCGGGCTGGATAAGCTGGTTACCGCCTTTGACCATACCACGGAGTTGCGTATTGAACGCGTCGTTATGCTGCATCGCCTGATGGCGGTGTTTATGGCTCTGCTGCTGGTCTTTACGATTATCTGGCTGCGCGTACGCCTGTTGCAGCCATGGAAACAGCTGTTGGCGATGGCGCGCGCCGTCAGCCAGCGTGATTTTACGCAACGTGCGCATATCAGCGGGCGTAATGAGATGGCGGCACTGGGTTCGGCACTGAACAATATGTCAGAAGAACTGGCCGAAAGTTACGCCGTACTGGAACAGCGGGTGCAGGAAAAAACCGCAGGTCTGGAACATAAAAACCAGATCCTCTCTTTCCTGTGGCAAGCCAACCGCCGTCTGCACTCACAGATACCGCTGTGTGAGCGGCTTTCACCAGTACTCAACGGGTTGCAAAATTTAACGCTGCTGCACGATATTGAGTTGCGGGTTTATGACCTGGAAGATGAAGATAATCATCAGGAATTTACCTGTCAGTCGAATGCCAGTTGCGATGAAAAAGGTTGTCATCTGTGTCCTCGAGGCACACTGCCCGCCATTGAGGGTGGCACTACGCTGAAATGGCGGCTGACCGATGCACATACCCAGTACGGTATTCTGCTCGCCACCTTGCCGTACGGGCGTCATCTCAGTCACGATCAGCAGCAACTGGTCGATACTCTGGTAGAGCAACTCACCGCAACACTGGCGCTGGACAGGCACCAGGAACGTCAGCAGCAGTTGATCGTCATGGAAGAGCGTGCCACCATTGCTCGCGAACTCCATGATTCTATTGCACAATCGCTCTCCTGTATGAAAATGCAGGTCAGCTGTTTGCAGATGCAGGGCGACGCACTCCCTGAGAACAGTCGTGAGCTGCTAAGTCAGATTCGTAACGAGCTGAACGCCTCCTGGGCACAGCTACGTGAATTGTTGACCACCTTCCGTTTGCAGTTGACTGAGCCTGGATTGCGGCCTGCGCTGGAAGCCAGTTGCCAGGAATACAGCGCTCGCTTTGGTTTTACGGTGAAGCTGGATTATCAGCTGCCGCCGCGCCTGGTTCCATCCCATCAGGCGATCCACCTGCTGCAGATTGCCCGTGAGGCCCTGAGTAATGCGCTTAAACACTCTCAGGCCAATGAAGTAATCGTGACGGTGGTGCAAAATGGCAAACAGGTCAAATTGACCGTTCAAGATAACGGCTGCGGCGTACCGGAAAACGCCGAACGCAGTAACCACTACGGCATGATTATAATGCGCGACCGTGCGCAGAGCTTGCGCGGCGATTGCCGTGTACGCCGTCGAGAGACGGGCGGTACTGAAGTTGCTGTCACTTTTATTCCCGAAACAAACTTCACAGAAGTCCAAGGAGATACCCATGAGTAATCTGGAACCGGCAACCATCCTGTTGATCGACGATCATCCGATGCTGCGCACCGGTGTAAAACAGCTTGTCAGCATGGCGTCCGATATCACCGTGGTCGGCGAAGCCAGTAATGGCGAGCAGGGTATCGAGCTGGCTGAATCCCTTGATCCCGATCTGATCCTGTTAGACCTCAACATGCCCGGCATGAACGGTCTGGAAACGCTGGATAAGCTACGAGAGAAATCTCTGTCCGGACGCATCGTCGTTTTCAGTGTTTCCAACCATGAAGAAGACGTAGTGACCGCCCTGAAACGCGGTGCTGACGGCTATCTGTTGAAAGACATGGAGCCAGAAGATCTACTGAAAGCATTGCAACAAGCTGCCGCCGGCGAAATGGTACTAAGTGAAGCCTTAACCCCTGTGCTGGCCGCCAGCCTGCGCGCTAACCGTGCGACCTCAGATCGTGATGTGACTCAGTTGACGCCGCGTGAACGCGATATTCTGAAGTTAATCGCCCAGGGTCTGCCTAACAAGATGATTGCTCGCCGCCTCGACATCACCGAAAGCACGGTAAAAGTGCATGTGAAGCATATGCTGAAGAAAATGAAGCTTAAATCACGCGTTGAAGCAGCAGTTTGGGTGCATCAGGAACGCATCTTCTGATAACGCGAGTATTAGCGAGGATCATTTCCCGAAACGGTATTAAACGGTTCGGTTAGTGATAGCGTGATCTCATTGGAAGAGACACGCTGGCCCTGCTCGTCTTCCACAACGACGGACAGTCGCCAACGGTTGGTTGCCCCTTCACTGTTATCCCACTTCGGCATAATAATCGTCCAGCCCTGCGCACTGCGAGGATGACTCCCGGCCGTTAAACTCAATGCTTGCGTGTCTCCCTGCCATGTCAGATGGCGGATGCCATACCGACTACGCACCTGTAATTTCAGCGCTACCGTCTCGCCAGGTTTCAGATCCCACGGCGGTGTTGTCAAAAATACAGATAAGGTTTTACGCTGGCGATACTCCAGCGTTGGCACGCTGTTACGCTGAGGATCGTCATAACGACTCCCGCGCAGCGAACGGCTGCTTGCAACTTCACTCACCATTAACTGTTTTTTTAGCGGAACGCCAAAACGATAATTGAGGGTCAATCCCAGATTATTTTGGCTTATCCCGCTTTCACCCTGTTTATGCTGCGCGGTCACCGTAATCAACGGTACTGGCGTATAGCTCAGTCCCAAATTTACCGCCACAGGGTTGTGGTAGCCCGTTCCGGAGTGGAAAAGGTCAACCCGATCGCCAAAATATTGCTCAACGCTGACGCTGGTATTGAGATGCTCATAAAAGGGTAGCCGCATCAACGCAGTAAGGTCGTAACCCCGCGCCATCCTTTGTTCCTGTGTTGAAGAGCGATTTTGCCACGAGGAAAACGGCTGGTAGTAGTTGGCAGATAGCCGCAGGTACTCTCCCCACGCCTCGGCGCCAAACCCGCCGCGCGACAGATTCTCGTCCAGCAGGTTATCGTAAAAGGTGTTGTAGCCCAGCAACCAACCGTCGCGTACCCAGCGTTGTCCAATCCCCGCATTACTCACCAACCCTTCGTCACGTTGCGTAAGCCCCAACTGACTCCAGGTCAGAAAGCGTTGATTATCCTGCCACGGAATAAACCAGCTTCCCCGACTGCCGGTAAAGCTGCCTTCATTATCCACCTGCAGCCCAACGCTGGCATTCCCCCACGGAGAAAGCCAGGATTCAATCTGTTGATTTACCTGCTCACTGACCGTGTCGCGAACCTGACCAAATGCAAACTGTTTGGCTTGCTCGCCAGTATCTAGTCCGTTATCGATCATGCTAGCTTCACCAAAGGCTTTGACCACTTCAGCAAACTGTTTTTCGCCCGCGCGGGATTCTGGCGCCATACCGAGGTCTGGCAAGCCATCATTGTTGTTATCGAAAGGGTTTTCAGCGCGCTGCATGAAGGAAGACTGCGCACTGGCAGTACCTCCTGCCAGCAGCAAGAGTGTGAATACAGCACAAAAAGCGTGATAATAACGGCTCAAATCGTCAGTTGTTTCTTACATCAATAAATTATGGCGTAGTACTTAACCTAAACCATAACGCCTTCAGCCCTGATTTACAGCCCTTTTCCCCGTTTTCAGGCTATTCTGACCCGGAAAAAAAGGGGACTTACTGATTTTCCCCTACGTGATTTTCCCCTACGTCATTTTCCACAGCAGACAACACGGAGTAACATAGCCGCTGGTAATTATCCCTCCCATTCGACAACAGGAGTCAAAATGCAAAAGATAGTGATCATCGCGAACGGTGCAGCCTATGGAAGCGAGTCGTTATTCAACAGTCTGCGTCTGGCCATCGCTCTGCGCGAGCAGGAGGGCAGCCTCGACCTGCGTCTGTTTTTAATGTCGGATGCCGTCACTGCAGGGCTGCGCGGGCAGAAACCCGCAGAAGGTTATAATATTCAGCAAATGCTGGAAATCCTGACAGCACAAAACGTTCCGGTAAAACTCTGCAAAACCTGTACCGATGGCCGCGGGATCACCGCCCTGCCGCTAATTGATGGCGTTGAAGTCGGTACGCTGGTGGAACTGGCTCAGTGGACGCTGGCAGCAGATAAGGTTTTGACCTTCTGATGCCAACCCTTTCAGGCAAGCGTACTGAAAGTGCCGGAAATTTCCCGATTTAATCTCAGATGGGCGCGGTTTCGTTAAACGTAAGCTCGCCCTTTCAACCCTTTTAAGGGATTTTGTCATTTTTGTTTAACCGTTATGCCATTTTTTGATCAAAATCAGCATCCCACGCCCTCCCCTTTGGTGTTATGCAATGAGTGAAATGTGAACAACATCACGCAGCACTTTCGACAGAAAGTACGTTGTTTTCAAGAACGGGGTGAAAAATGGCATTAGTGAAGGCAAGTTTGAAATTATTTGGTGGAGATACGGTGGTGGTACGCTGTTCAGAGCGTTGTCACATCCATCTGATGAGCGAGAAAAATCACGTCAAAGACACGCAGACCGACATTTTAAGCGTGCAGAATCGTGATAATGCATGGCTGACCGTACCGTATACCGGCGTCTGGAACGTGCTGATCGACAGCCACAGCCAGTCTCTGGAGCATTCAATCAGTTATATTGCAGCCTGATGATGTAATGCCCGAAAGCAGCTACGCTTATCGGGCACACAACAGATAACCCGGCAACGCTTAGGCAAATCCGGGTCGCATGACGCCTTCCGGCAGGTTCTCTCCCAACAATCTTTTGACCGTAATCACCAGATCGTTAAGACAGTCATCCTGCATCCCCAACTTCACCAATTCCTGTTCCAGCGAGAACAGATATTGCGCGTTGGTTCCCAATGGTCCACTGGCAGAAGCAATAAGCGGCGCGATAACCTGAGCACGGGTATCGGACTCAAACAATGGATGTCGCGGATCCATAATAAAGACCAGCGCACTCACCGTTCGGCCATCATCCAGCGTGAGCTGACACCAGGTTGGAAGATAACATCCGGTGATCATTTCACGCTTCCACAGCAGGGACAACTCTTGCTCCAGCGAGGCATCCGGTAAACGGTAAGCCACACCCGTAGTGCGCCCCCCCTCTTTCAGGGCCAACATCCGTCCCGGCTGACACGCCGTTCCTCGCCCTGCCGTCAGGCGCAAACAAAATGCGCGATGCCAGCCGACTAACGTCCCGGTACAGGACTCTTCAAACTCTAACGCCGGGTTCCACATCAACGATCCATAACCAAAGATCCACACCGGTCCATCATCTGGACGGCAGGCAAGCGTGGCGGCCAGTGAGGCTGCCCGTTGTTCCGCCGACCAGAGTAGTGATTCTTCAATATCACCAAATGCCGTCTTACAGTCAGCATTCAATAAAAAATCACGCGTTAACACCTTACACCTCCGCCACTGCAACTTCCCTGCGACAACTTTTTTGACGCCTTCCAGGCTTTTTTACTGCTCATTTTGAAACCAATACCAGGACAATAGGCAATTCACCGGCTGCATGCAAGGCAACAAAGGCTCAACGGCACTTTATATCCTCTTTTTATGTCCCGATCTGGCGCGACCGTTAGCATATCATCGTGTGATATTTTGATTGATTCAGAAACCTAACATCTTGTTATTTAAATGCTCTCTAAACAAGACACACCATTTTGTTCGCTTTGATGCAAAAAATGGTCCATGCCGTAAAATTACGTAAAATCAGATCGGAAATACCGAAAGATCTGTTATTTTTTACATTCTTTAATACATTTATAATTATAAGCACCTGCAGAGATGGAGAATTAATGACATGACACATGCACATGAGGCGGTAAAAACCCGCCACAAGGAGACCTCACTCGCCTTTCCGATTTTGGCGCTGGTAGTACTGTTCTTTTGGGGGAGCAGTCAGTCACTACCAGTGGTTATCGGCATTAACGCACTAGCCCTTATTGGTATATTAAGTAGCGCATTCAGCGTTGTCCGTCATGCAGACGTATTAGCTCACCGACTTGGTGAGCCCTATGGCTCGCTGATTCTCAGCCTTTCGGTGGTTATTCTCGAAGTCAGTTTAATTTCCGCATTAATGGCAACCGGTGACGCCGCGCCCACGCTAATGCGCGATACACTCTATTCCATCATTATGATCGTAACCGGTGGGCTGGTCGGGTTTTCATTACTGTTGGGCGGCCGAAAATTTGCTACCCAGTATATGAACCTGTTCGGTATTAAGCAGTATTTAATCGCTTTATTCCCGCTGGCCATTATCGTGCTGGTATTCCCGATGGCATTACCGGGAGCGAATTTCACCACTGCACAGGCACTGCTGGTGGCGTTAATTTCAGCAGCAATGTACGGCGTATTTTTGTTGATCCAGACCAAAACACACCAGAGCCTGTTTATTTACGAGCATGAAGATGAGGGCGACGACGACGACCCGCATCACGGCAAACCTTCCGCGCACAGCAATCTATGGCACGCCGCCTGGCTTGTCATCCATTTGATTGCCGTTATTGCCGTTACCAAAATGAATGCTAATCCGCTGGAAACATTACTCACTGAGTTGAATGCACCAGTGGCATTTACCGGTTTCCTGGTAGCGTTGCTCATTCTCTCCCCAGAGGGTTTAGGTGCGCTGAAAGCAGTGCTGAACAACCAGGTGCAGCGAGCGATGAATTTATTCTTCGGCTCAGTACTTGCCACCATCTCACTGACCGTACCTGTCGTCACACTGATTGCGTGGGCAACGGGGAATGACCTGGTGTTCGCGCTGGGCGCCCCAGAGATGATTGTCATGGTTTCTTCGCTGGTGCTGTGCCATATCTCCTTCTCCACCGGACGCACCAATGTGCTCAACGGTGCAGCGCATCTGGCACTGTTTATCGCCTACCTGATGACGATATTCGCCTGATAATCGACTCAGGTGCAACCCACGGCCCTTTACAGGGCCGTTTTTTTATCCATGCTTATTGCTCTGGATAAACCTGCTGGCCATCCACAAACGTGAATAGCGCTTGTGTCTGGTGCAGTTTATCTGCCGCAACGGCCAGAATATCCTGATCCAGAACGGCAAAATCAGCGAGCTTGCCAGCGCGTAAACTCCCTCTCTGCTGTTCGGCAAATGCCAGCCAGGCGGCATTTAGCGTATACATTTTTAACGCATCTTCCCGGCTGACCCGGCGTTTCTCGTCACGCACAGAGCCGCCGAGCGCTTTCCCCGTCACATGGTATTCAATGGCATGCCACACACCCGCAACGCCTATTCTTGTCGCATCCGTCCCCCCTGCAACGATCACTCCTTGATCTAGTGCAGGTTGAATCGGGGATGACTGCGCTACAACGGCGTTGCCATTAGCGCGTTCAATGGCGGGAGATTCAAAATACGGCCCCATCTGTACAGAATAGGCTAAGCCTAATTGCTTCATCCGGGCTATCGTCTCTGCCGTACCGGTATTTAAATGGGCAATTGACCAGCGAAGCTGGGAAATATCATGTAATTTCGCCACCTCGCTAATGACATCCAAAATTGCGTCTGCGCTATCATCGGTATAAGCATGTATTTCAACGGGGACACCTTCCTGCGCCGCCAGCTGTAACACCTTATATTGTTCATTTTTGGCATCTGGCGATGAACTAAATCCGGATGACATCCGCACGCCATCATTCATTTCCAGCACCAGGCTTTCACCAAAACCTAAGAAGGATATTTTCCCATCATCATGCACTGCCGGACGAAACGCCAGACGCTGTTTAAACCACTCGGTCTCATTACCGGGCGGTGCAGATAAGCGATATCCAACACGCATCCTCATTGGCGGCTGTTGCTGAAATTTAAAGAAATCGCGATAAGCCTGTTCTTGCCCAGCTGAAGGGTCAATAAAACCCACTACACCCCGTTTATTTAAATAGTGAATAAAGGCATTGAGGTTTTCTCCTACATTATTATCCTGACTGATCTGAGCGAAAAGTTGGTTAAAACTGCCAATGGTGCCGCGTAATTTCCCCGTGGCAAAACCTTTATCGTTGCGCTCTATAACTATCCCTGCGGGGATAGCTGGCGTAGGGCTGTTAAGCTTGAGAGCATCAATAGCGTGTTGATTTAACAACGCATAGTCATAAAGACTCTGAACATACGCAGGATTTGCAGGCAGCGCCTGATTAAGTTCCTGTAGGGTTGGGTCTCGCTTTTCGGCAAATTGTTCAGGTATCCATGATCCCACCACGGCCACCCACTGCGCCGTATTTTTCTCTTCTGCCGATTGCGACAGTTTGCGCAGAGCATCAGGTAACGTTTTGGCATCAAACCAGTAGGTTTCGAATAAGAACGTCCTTCCTGCGCGAATACCATGCAGATGCGCATCAATTAATCCTGGGATCACCGTTTTACCCGCAAGGTTAATTTCTCGCGTATTTTGCCCTGACCATTTTTTAATCTCTTCATTATTTCCAACAGCAATAATGTGTTGCCCTTTTACCGCCAGAGCCTGCGCATTTGGCTGTTGTTCGTCCATGGTAATAAGCTGGCCGTTATACAAAATAACATCAGCCTTATCCTGTGCAGAAGCCAAAGAGGATGTTCCCATCAGCATTGCAGCCAACGCCATATTACGAATAGCAGGAGGAGGCGTTTTGAAGCAAAGGCCCATTTTACTCATCATGTTTATCTTCCTTTTTTGTGCATAGCTAATCAGGAAACCTGTGCCGAAACGCAAGGCTGGCAAGTTGCGCGCTGGATACCAGTTGTTCAAGCGAGTGTCCGCAACGCGCTTTTCCCGACAAACCCAACATCGTGGTACAGACGTAATCAGTCATACTTTTCGCCTCTGCGGGGTAACGCTGGGCAATAAAGTTATGGATCTTATTTTCAGCTACCGAGTAGAACGCGCGGGCGGCATTGCGCGCCTCAGGATCATTGCAATGTGTTCCCTCCAGCACTAAACATCCTGCCGCATCAGGATCAGCAGCGTAATGACGTGCCGCTTCCTCAAGCAGCGTTGCCAGACAGTCAGCAACGGGCTTGTCCGCACGTAAAATATCGTCAAAAGGGATCGCATCGGTTTGCACGTAACGGCTCAATACTCGCTGATAGAGGCCGAGCTTATTCCCGAAAGCCGCGTAGAAACTGGGGGGTTTGATACCCAGAACCTGAGTGACATCCGCCACACTAACAGTATCGTAGCCGTGGGCGTGAAATAAACGTTGTACCGTCGCAACCGCCTGTTCCGGGTCAAAATTACGCGGTCGCCCCGGCGCACGCGAACATTTTGTAGTGATCATTACAAATCCATTGACAGAAAACCATGCGGCCATTATATATCGATCACTACATAATTGTTCAAGGAGTATCTGATGTCTTCATTCAAGGGTAAATCGGTGCTGGTTCTTGGTGGTAGTCGTGGGATCGGCGCGGCAATTGTACGCCGCTTTGCCGCGGAGGGGGCATCCGTCACCTTCACGTATTCCGGCTCTCCTGACGCCGCCAAAGCGTTGGCCGATGAGACTGGTACCCGCACGGCGCAAACCGACAGCGCCAGACGCGAGGACGTTATCGCACGGGTGAGGGAAAGTGGCCCGTTAGATGTGTTGGTCGTTAACGCTGGGATTATCCTGTTCGGCGACGCGCTGGAGCAGGATCCAGATGAAGTTGAACGTCTTTTCCGCATTAATATTCACGCCCCCTACTACGCCGCGGTGGAGGCTGCACGCCAGATGCCTGAGGGTGGACGAATCATCATTATCGGTTCAGTAAACGGTGACCGTATGCCCATTGCCGGTATGGCTTCTTATGCGTTAAGCAAGTCGGCACTACAAGGAATGGCAAGAGGGTTGGCTCGTGATTTTGGTCCGCGTGGTATTACGGTGAACGTTGTGCAACCTGGCCCGATTGATACCGATGCCAATCCGGCAGAAGGTCCGTTGAAAGAGCTGATGCACAGCTTTATGGCGCTAAAACGACATGGGCGACCGGAAGAAGTTGCCGGAATGGTTGCCTGGCTTGCTGGCCCTGAAGCAGGGTTTGTAACAGGCGCAATGCATACTATTGACGGCGCGTTTGGCGCCTGACGGGAATAACAGGTCGGAGGAATATCCCCCGGCCTGTTCAACGCTCTTAGTTCTCAGTGTCCAGCTCATCGAAGCTTTTCACCAGATCGTCGATTGCTTTAATCTGCGTGAGGAACTGTTCCAGTTTCGCTAACGGCAGTGCAGACGGACCATCGCATTTGGCATGGGCTGGATCCGGGTGCGCTTCAATAAACAGACCCGCCAGGCCTACCGCCATACCGGCACGAGCCAGTTCGGTAACCTGTGCGCGACGGCCGCCGCTTGCTGCGCCAAACGGATCGCGGCACTGCAGCGCGTGGGTGACGTCAAAAATCACCGGAGAGTTACCGGAAACTTTCTTCATCACGCTAAAGCCCAGCATATCGACAACCAGGTTGTCATAACCAAAGTTCGCACCACGGTCGCACAGGATAACCTTGTCGTTACCGCCTTCATGGAATTTATCCACGATATTGCCCATCTGGCCCGGGCTCACGAATTGCGGTTTTTTCACGTTAATAACAGCGCCCGTTTTCGCCATCGCTTCTACCAGATCGGTCTGACGAGCAAGGAATGCCGGAAGCTGAATCACATCCACCACATCAGCAACAGGCTGTGCCTGGCTGGCTTCATGAACGTCGGTGATCACTTTTACGCCAAACGTCTGCTTCAGTTCCTGGAAGATTTTCATCCCTTCTTCAAGGCCTGGCCCACGGTAAGAGTGGATGGAAGAACGGTTGGCTTTATCAAAGGAGGCTTTGAACACGTAAGGGATACCCAGCTTTTGAGTAACGGTTACGTAGTGCTCACAAATGCGCATCGCCAGATCGCGGGATTCCAGCACGTTCATTCCGCCAAACAGCACGAACGGCAGGTCATTTGCCACGTTGATGTCGCCAATGCTAACCACTTTTTGTTTCATAGGATCGCCTTAAACGGTAGGTAAAGTGTTATTAATCAATGCAATACAATTTGCTTGTGCGAAATAGTATTAATCTGCGCACGGATCATTTCGCTGATCGGGTCTTCCGGACATTGCTCAACGAAATAACTTAAATCTGTCAGCGCAACATGTTCACATTCCAGCTGCGCGTAAATCAATCCGCGATCGCGTATTTCATACGGATCCTCAGGATTAAACTGCAGTAATGCTTCGCTGGCTCGCAGCGCCAGTTCCATTTGCCTCTCTTCCATTAGCGAAGATTTCAGCGTGTCGAGCAGTTTGCGGATCACTTCCGCGTTATCCGCTTCGTCAAGGTCCTCGTTGAACAGTTCAGCAACCGGGCTAATGTTACCCTTCAGCCACACTTCCAACGTGTGTTCATTTAACGTTTCGCCATTGAACGGGTTGATCAACCACATCTCACCTTCCAGCGATTCAATACGCAGGATCAGCTGCGTCGGGAAAATCACCGGAACCAACGGCAGATCCAGTCGGTTAGCAATCCACAATAAGATGGCACCGAGTGAAACCGCACTGCCCTGACGATTTTTCAGGACCTGGTCGAGCCATAGTGCATCAGAAAGACGGTAGACGCCGTGGGTGTCCGTAAACCCCCATTCGCCATAAAAAAGTGCCAGCAGTTTTTCCAGTTGCTCATCCTGAGACAGGAGCTGGCTAATTTCTTCTTGCGCCTGACTAACCAGACGTTCCAGTTCGTCGTAGACAGTTTGTGTTGGAAAATCCAGACGGATTGACTCCGACGCCAGGATCATCCCATCACATAACGGCGCTTTATTAAATTCGAAATCAGCTAACGACCTCATGACTTACCCCAGTAACGGTATTTTTGTGGTGGCGAGTTTAATGATGATGTACAGCACCACCAGCGCCAGCGGAAATGCGATTAATCGCGCCTGCTGGCTGCGCGCCCGACGGTAATCGAGCGCAATAAAACCCAAAACGATGTAAATGATAACCCCAAACAGCTTTTCAGTCAGCCATGTCCCCTGTTCGGTGAATGGCAGGATGTGCGTTTTAGCGATCAACGCCACGCCGCTGAGAAGTAAAACGGTATCAATGATCGGTGGCAGAATACGCGTCCAGCGCGCTGATGCCAGGCGTGTATTGGTAGAACGCCACCAAAAACGCAACGTGAGTAGCCCGACAGAAAGCACGATGCTAACGAGATGAACAGTGAGTAGCGTGCTGAACGAATTCATGATGGGATGCGCCCGAGCGTAATCCGCTCGTTGCCGCCATAGTCACGACAGGTTTCAACCGCCTGGTAACCCGCGCGGGTAAAGGCATCACGGACGGCCTCGCCCTGCTGCCAGCCATGCTCCAGCAACAGATAACCGCCAGTGGTCAAAACTCGGCGAGACTGGTCGATGATAAGCATGATATCCGCCAGACCATTCTCGCCTGCGACCAGCGCCGACAGTGGCTCAAAGCGCACATCGCCCTGTGCCAGATGCGGATCCTGCTCATCGATGTATGGCGGGTTACTGACGATCATCTCAAACTGTTGTCCCGACAAGGCGCTGAACCAGTCGCTTTGCAACACTCGCACATTGTCGATGGCCAGATTCAGTCGATTGCGGTTTGCCAGTTCTACGGCATCCGGCATGCGGTCAACTGCTGTCACCGTGCAATCCGGACGCTCAGACGCCAGCGCCAGCGCGATGGCACCAGTACCAGTGCCCAGATCAAGAATACGGCACGGCGAGGCAGGCAAACGCGCCAATGCCTGTTCAACCAGACACTCGGTATCCGGACGCGGAATGAGCGTGGCGGGTGAAACAAACAGCGGCAGCGACCAGAATTCACGAACACCGGTTAAGTGCGCGACGGGTTCCCCCCGCTGACGGCGCGCCACCAGCGCGTTCAGCTGTTCACACTGCGCTTCGGTTAATTGCGTTTCGCCAAAAGCCAGAATATAGGTTCGCCCTTTGCCTGTGACGAACTCAAGTATGATCTCGGCATCACGGCGTGGACTTTCACTGGTCTGTAACTGGCTGATTGCTTCACGCAACCATTGCTGATAATCCATTAATCTTGCTCGGACAACGCCGCCAACTGATCGGCCTGATATTCCTGGACAATCGGCTCAATAAGCATATCCAGTTTACCTTCCATCGCTTCATCCAGACGGTACAGCGTCAGGTTGATGCGGTGATCGGTCACACGCCCCTGCGGGAAGTTATAGGTACGATTGCGATCGCTACGATCGCCGCTGCCCAACAGGTTACGCCGCTCAGAGGCTTCCGCCTGTTGACGTCTGGCCACTTCGGCGGCACGAATACGCGCCCCCAACACCGACATCGCTTTCGCTTTGTTTTTATGCTGCGAACGTTCGTCCTGACACTCCACCACGATACCGGTTGGCAAGTGGGTAATACGGATTGCTGAGTCGGTGGTGTTAACGTGCTGACCACCCGCCCCCGATGACCGGAAAGTATCAATTCGCAGATCGGCTGGATTGATATCCGGCAGTTCTGCGTCCGGCAGTTCCGGCATCACCGCGACCGTACAGGCAGAAGTATGGATACGTCCCTGAGATTCAGTCGCCGGCACGCGCTGTACGCGATGACCACCGGACTCAAATTTCAGTCGACCGTAGACACCGTCGCCGCTGACTTTAGCAATAATTTCTTTGTAGCCACCATGTTCGCCTTCGTTGGCGCTCATGATCTCTACCCGCCAGCGACGCGATTCAGCATAACGGCTGTACATGCGGAACAAATCACCCGCAAACAGTGCCGCTTCATCACCACCGGTTCCCGCACGCACTTCAAGGAAGGCGTTACGTTCATCATCAGGATCGGTTGGCAACAGCAGAACCTGCAGATGCTGTTCCAGTTGTTCACATTTTTCTTTTGCTTCGCGCAGTTCATCCTGCGCCATTTCACGCATTTCAGGATCGTCGAGCATCATCTGTGCCGTTTCGATATCTTCCTGAACCTGTTGCCAGTCCGTAAAACAACGGGAAACATCACTTAATTGCGCATATTCGCGCGACAATGCACGAAAACGTTCCTGGTCTGCGATGGTTCCCGCATCACCGAGCAGCGCCTGAACTTCTTCATGGCGTTCATGCAGGGCTTCCAGTTTGGCAACGATAGAAGGCTTCATAGGCGTAAATGCACCCTGTCAAAAATGAGATTGGTGTACTGCTACTCCAGCCCGAGGCTGTCGCGCAGAATATTCAGGCGTTCACTGTCCCCGTCACGGGCGGCCTGTTGAAGTGATTTAGTTGGTGCGTGGATCAGGCGGTTAGTCAGCTTCCACGCCAGGTCCTGCATAATGGCTTGCGCATCACCGCCCTGTTCCAGAGCAGACAACGCTTTGGCGGTCAGTTCATCACGGATTTGTTCAGACTGGCTGCGATAATCGCGGATGGTCTCGCTTGCGCTTTGTGCTCGCAGCCAGGCCATAAACTCGCTGGTTTCCTGCGCAACAATGGTTTCCGCTTCCACGGCGGCCGCTTTGCGCTGCGCCAGGTTATGCGAAATGATGCTTTGCAGGTCGTCAACACTGTACAAATAGGCGTTGGACAGTTTGCCCACTTCCGGTTCAACGTCGCGCGGTACCGCAATATCAACCAGCAGCATAGGCTGATTACGGCGATTTTTTAGCGCACGTTCGACCATCCCCTTGCCGATTATCGGCAGCGGGCTGGCGGTAGAACTGATAATAATATCGGCATCCTGTAAGCGGGCATCAATATCGCTCAGAGAAATCACCTCGGCGCCGACTTCATCGGCCAGCACCTGCGCACGCTCACGTGTGCGGTTAGCGATGATCATCTTCTTCACTTTGTGCTCACGCAGATGTCGCGCCACCAGTTCGATGGTCTCGCCGGCACCCACTAACAACACCGTTACCGTGGAAAGGGATTCAAAGATCTGACGCGCCAGCGTACAGGCAGCAAAGGCGACTGACACCGCGCTGGCACCGATATCTGTTTCTGTGCGTACACGTTTCGCGACGGAGAATGATTTCTGGAACATACGTTCCAGCGCACTGGCGTTCAGGTGGCCTTTTTGCGAATCCGCAAACGCTTTTTTCACCTGACCGAGAATCTGTGGTTCACCGAGCACCAGTGAATCCAGACCACTGGCAACGCGCATCAGATGGCTGACAGCATCGTTGTCCTGGTGCCAGTAGAGGCTACTGCGCAGATCTTCTTCGTTCAGATTGTGGTACTCACACAGCCAGCGAATCAGCGCTTCCTGCAGGTTATCCTGCTCTTCTACGCTGAGATACAGCTCTGTGCGGTTACACGTCGACAGCACTACCCCGCCCTGCACCATTGGCTGCGCAAGCAGGCTGTCCAGCGCCTGATCGAGCGTGTCCGGCGAAAACGTTACGCGTTCTCGCAGCGATACAGGTGCCGTTTTATGGTTAATACCAAGCGCTAAAAGGGTCATGTGTGCGGGAATAGTACCAGCGTTGATAAGGTTAGACTGCGTGCATCATACAGGATGCGTGCGGCCAATAAAAGAGACTGCCCCCTTTTGGAGTAATAGCTTACGGTTTAAATTAAGATAACGTGACCGTAGACGATATTCACGGTCGGCGCTAGCATTAAGGGTTATAACTGCAACCGCTGGCATGATTTTGCTGGATGGCGAAAAACGCGTCTTACCCGACCTGCGGATTCAGTTTGTAGGCCTGATAAGCGCCGCGCCATCAGGCAATTAATGCACCGTATTACAAGGATTTGTCATCATTATGACCCTGCCTGATTTTCGCCTGATCCGTCTGTTGCCGCTGGCAAGCCTGGTTCTCACCGCCTGTGCGCTCAACGCGCCGAAAGGCCCCGGCAAAAGCCCCGACTCTCCACAGTGGCGCCAGCACCAGCAGGAAGTACGCACACTGAACCAATATCAGACACGCGGTGCGTTTGCCTATATTTCCGACCAGCAGAAAGTGTATGCCCGCTTTTTCTGGCAGCAAACTGGTCAGGATCGCTATCGTCTTCTGCTGACCAATCCGTTGGGTAGTACCGAACTGGAACTGAACGCGCAACCCGGCAACGTGGAACTCGTCGACAACAAAGGGAAGCACTACACCGCTGACGACGCTGAAGAAATGATCGGCAAACTGACCGGGATGCCCATCCCGCTGAACAGCCTGCGCCAGTGGATCCTTGGTCTGCCGGGTGACGCCACCGATTACAAACTCGACGATCAATACCGCCTGAGCGAAGTGAATTACAGTAAAGACGGTAAAAGCTGGAAAGTCGTGTACAGCGCCTACGACAGCAAAACGCAGCCGGCGATGCCGGCAAATATGGAGCTGTCCGACGGCGACCAGCGCATTAAGCTGAAAATGGATAACTGGATTGTGAAATGATGACCCACTGGCCCTCTCCGGCGAAACTGAATCTGTTTTTATACATCACCGGACAACGTGCGGACGGTTATCACACGCTACAAACGCTGTTTCAGTTTCTCGATTATGGCGACGAGATCAGTATCAACGTACGCAATGACGGTGAAATTCACCTGTTAACGCCTGTTGATGGTGTTGAGCATGAAGACAACCTGATTGTGCGCGCCGCACGCTTGCTCATGAAAACCGCCGCGGAACGTGGTCGCCTGCCAGCCGGCAGTGGTGCAGACATCAGCATTCTCAAGCGGCTGCCGATGGGTGGTGGTCTGGGCGGTGGCTCATCGAATGCCGCCACCGTTTTAGTGGCACTGAATCACCTATGGCAGTGTGGGTTGTCTGTAGATGAACTGGCGATAATGGGCTTAACGCTGGGTGCCGACGTACCGGTATTCGTACGCGGTCACGCAGCCTTTGCTGAAGGCGTAGGAGAAATCCTGACGCCGGTCAATCCAGCAGAAAAGTGGTACCTGGTCGCCCATCCGGGAGTCAGTATTCCAACGCCGGTGATTTTTAACGATCCTGACCTCCCGCGTAACACGCCAAAAAGGTCAATAGAAACGTTACTAAAATGTGAATTCGGCAATGATTGCGAGGTTATCGCAAGAAAACGTTTTCGCGAGGTTGATGCAGCGCTTTCCTGGCTGTTAGAATACGCGCCGTCGCGCCTGACTGGTACAGGGGCTTGTGTCTTTGCTGAATTTGACACTGAGTCCCGTGCTCGCCAGGTGCTTGAGCAAGCCCCGGATTGGCTCAAAGGCTTTGTGGCGAAAGGTGTAAACCTCTCCCCATTGCACAGAGCGCTACTCTAAATCATTTGGGTTTCAGGAAGATGGCGAGATGACGAATCGCCAGACACATACAAAAGTATGTGACTGGTGTGAGAAATTGATGCCAGCGCACATGAAATGTGAATGATGACGAGTAAGCCGGGCAAGCTGAGTTGCGGTGACAACGTCACCCTGTTCCAGACGTTGCATCGCGCTCTTTAATACACCGCCTGGAGAGGATACTGCCTGGCCCGCACAGTTTTCGGCAGATTCTTTCCACCAATGGACGCATGCCTGAGGTTCTTCTCGTGCCTGATATGAAGCTTTTTGCTGGTAACGCCACCCCGGAACTAGCACAACGTATTGCCAACCGCCTGTACACTTCACTCGGCGACGCCGCTGTAGGTCGCTTTAGCGACGGCGAAGTCAGCGTACAAATTAATGAAAATGTACGCGGTGGTGATATTTTCATCATCCAGTCCACTTGTGCCCCGACTAACGACAACCTGATGGAATTGGTCGTTATGGTTGATGCGCTGCGCCGTGCTTCCGCAGGCCGTATCACCGCAGTTATCCCTTACTTCGGCTATGCACGTCAGGATCGTCGCGTACGTTCTGCTCGTGTTCCGATTACCGCTAAAGTCGTCGCGGACTTCCTGTCCAGCGTTGGCGTTGACCGCGTCCTCACCGTTGACCTGCATGCTGAACAGATCCAGGGCTTCTTTGATGTGCCGGTTGATAACGTATTCGGTAGCCCGATTCTGTTAGAAGACATGCTGCAGCTGAATCTGGACAACCCGATTGTGGTTTCTCCAGACATCGGTGGCGTCGTGCGTGCCCGCGCTATCGCTAAACTGCTGAACGATACCGATATGGCTATCATTGATAAACGTCGCCCACGTGCTAACGTTTCTCAGGTGATGCACATCATTGGTGACGTTGCGGGCCGTGACTGCGTGCTGGTTGATGACATGATCGATACTGGCGGTACGCTGTGTAAAGCAGCTGAAGCGCTGAAAGAACGTGGTGCCAAACGCGTATTTGCTTATGCAACTCACCCGATCTTCTCAGGTAATGCGGCAAACAACCTGCGCAACTCAGTAATTGATGAAGTCGTTGTCTGTGACACCATTCCACTGACCGACGAAATCAAAGCACTGCCAAACGTGCGTACGTTGACTCTGTCGGGTATGCTGGCCGAAGCGATTCGTCGTATCAGCAACGAAGAATCCATCTCTGCTATGTTCGAGCATTAATCGAGCCCGGCTCAAAAACCCGCTGCGGCGGGTTTTTTTATCCGTTTTATTTATTTGTATGATTTATGCCAACTTCAACTATCGTTTTTTAGATAGATGATGCGCTCATGGATGAAACATTATTGTGAACAGACTATTTTCCTCACATGTGATGCCTTTCCGCGCCCTCATCGACGCTTGTTGGAAAGAAAAGTATACCGCCTCACGTTTTACTCGTGACCTGATCGCCGGGATTACCGTTGGGATCATTGCGATTCCGCTGGCAATGGCACTGGCAATCGGTAGTGGCGTTGCACCACAGTACGGCCTGTACACCTCGGCCGTGGCTGGGATTGTTATCGCCCTCACCGGGGGCTCACGCTTTAGCGTATCTGGCCCTACCGCCGCCTTCGTGGTGATTTTGTATCCGGTGTCGCAACAGTTTGGGCTGGCAGGTCTGCTGGTCGCCACGCTAATGTCCGGGATATTCCTGATCCTTTTCGGCCTCGCTCGCTTTGGCCGCCTGATCGAATATATTCCCGTGTCAGTCACGTTAGGCTTTACATCGGGTATTGGTATTACCATCGGTACCATGCAGATTAAAGATTTTCTCGGTTTACAGATGGCTCATGTCCCGGAGCACTACCTGCAGAAGGTCGGTGCACTGTTTATGGCATTGCCAACCATTAACTTCGGCGACGCCGCCATTGGCGTGGTCACGCTGGGGATCCTGATTTTCTGGCCGCGGCTGGGGATACGTCTGCCAGGCCACCTTCCGGCGCTGCTGGCTGGCTGTGCGGTAATGGGTATTGTTAACCTGAGCGGTGGGCATGTCGCCACTATCGGTTCCCAGTTTCACTACATTCTGGCCGATGGTTCGCAAGGCAACGGTATTCCGCAGTTGCTACCCCAACTGGTATTGCCGTGGAATATGCCAGAATCAAACTTTACGCTGAGCTGGAGCTCGTTACAGGCACTGCTACCCGCCGCCTTCTCGATGGCGATGCTGGGGGCGATTGAATCCCTGCTGTGTGCTGTCGTGCTTGATGGAATGACAGGGACGAAGCATAAAGCCAATAGTGAACTGATTGGTCAGGGCCTGGGTAATATTGTCGCCCCGTTCTTTGGTGGTATTACCGCCACCGCCGCGATTGCCCGTTCAGCAGCTAACGTTCGTGCCGGCGCAACATCGCCAATTTCTGCGGTCATTCACGCGATTCTGGTGATCCTTGCACTGCTGGTGCTGGCCCCGCTGCTCTCCTGGCTACCCCTTTCGGCAATGGCTGCCCTGCTGCTGATGGTGGCATGGAACATGAGCGAAGCGCATAAAGTTGTGGATCTGCTGCGCCACGCGCCGAAAGACGACATCATCGTCATGCTGATGTGTATGTCTTTGACGGTGCTGTTCGATATGGTTATCGCCATCAGCGTCGGTATTGTTCTCGCTTCGCTGCTGTTTATGCGCCGTATTGCGCGCATGACGCGTCTGGCTCCGGTCAACGTAGACGTACCAGACGACGTACTGGTACTACGCGTTATTGGCCCGCTATTCTTTGCCGCTGCGGAAGGATTATTTACCGATCTCGAGTCGCGTATTGCAGGCAAACGCATTGTGGTGCTGAAGTGGGACGCGGTCCCGGTACTGGATGCAGGCGGTCTGGACGCCTTCCAGCGTTTTGTTAAACGTCTGCCGGAAGGTTGTGAGCTGCGTATCAGTAACCTGGAGTTTCAGCCGCTACGCACCATGGCACGCGCGGGTATCCAACCCATCCCAGGTCGTCTGACGTTCTTCCCGAACCGCGATGCCGCACTCGCAGACATCATCTAACCGTAGCCCGGCGGCGCTTCACCTGCCCGGGCTAAAAATTACAGGCAAAAAAATGGCTCCCGTACCGTGGGAGCCATTCTTATAACTTGCTTGTTGCCTATGCTTTCAGCAGCTGTTCAGCAGTCTCTTTCACGCTTGCCAGCAGGATTTTCACATCCGCCAAATTCACCGTCGGGTTCAGCAGCGTCAGCTTCAGGCAGGTAATGCCATCAGCTTCAGTGACACCCACGTTCGCGCTACCGGACGCCAGCAAAACGTCGCCAATACGCTGATTCAGCAGCGCAACAAACGCCAAATCATCGCTATGCGGGCGGAAGCGGAACAGTACGCTTGCCAGTTGCGGCTCCATCACCAGTTCCAGGTGCGGCTGCGTTTTGACAAACTCGGCCACATCACGCGCCAGCGTCACACCGTTATCAATGATCTCAGCATACTGTTTTTTCCCGAGTGCCTCGAGGCCCATCCACAGCTTCAGCGCATCAAAACGACGCGTGGTCTGTAGCGACTTCGACACCAGATTAGGTACACCGTGCTCTTCATCAAAATCAGAGTTCAGGTATGCAGCCTGGTAGCGCATCAGTTCATAGTGCCGAGCGTCTTTCAACAGGAACGCGCCGCAACTGATGGTCTGGAAGAACTGTTTGTGGAAATCCAGCGTCACAGAATCGGCCAGCTCAAGACCGTTCAGGAAGTGACGATACTTCTCAGACAGCAGTAATGCCCCGCCCCATGCCGCATCCACGTGCATCCAGATTTGGTGTTCTGCCGCCAGCGCCGCAATGTCCGCTAGCGGATCGATTGCACCTGCATCCGTAGTACCGGCAGTCGCAACAATCGCCATCACCTGCTCGCCGTCAGCTCTCGCCTGGGCCAGCTTGTCTTTCAGGTCGGCCAGATCCATGCGCGAGAATGCATCGGTCTTCACCTGGGTGACGGAGCGGTAGCCCAGTCCCATCAGCGCCATATTTTTCTGCACGGAAAAGTGCGCGCTTTCAGAGCAGAACACTTTTATTTTGCTCAGGTCACCGGTCAGACCATCCTGCTGAATGGAATGTCCCTGCCGTGCAAAGAAAGCATCGCGTGCCAGCATCAGTCCCATCAGGTTGCTCTGGGTGCCGCCACTGGTAAAGACGCCCGCGTCACCTGCCGGGAAACCAACCTGCTCGCGCAGCCATTCGATCAGCTTGATCTCAATGATGGTGGCCGATGGGCTCTGGTCCCAGGAGTCCATGCTCTGGTTAGTGGCGTTGATCAGCACTTCCGCCGCCTGGCTAATTACCAGGCTTGGGCAGTGCAGGTGCGCCACGCACTGCGCATGGTGAACTAACAGGCTGTCTTTCAGAAAGTATTCAACCGCACGCTCAATAGCGGCCTGGTTGCCCAGGCCCTGAGACGTAAAATTCAGGTTGATACGTTCACGCAGTTGCTCAACGGTTTTGCCCTGATACATCTCAGGCTGTTTTAACCATTCAACGACCGCTTGCGTACTCTGCTCGATAGCGTCCTGATAGGCAGCGATGCTTTGCGCCGAGCCGGACAGAATCGGGTTTACGTCTGACATTCGATCCAACTCCGTTTAAACCGGCTTCACGCCAGCGCCCAGCAGGGCGTTTTCGAATTTATCGAGGAAAATTTCCAGCTCAGCGTTGGTGATCAGCAGAGACGGCAACAGACGCAGGACGCAGCCGTTGCGACCACCGCGCTCCAGAATCAGGCCGTTTTCGAAGCATTTTTTCTGCAGCAGCGCGGACAGCTCGCCATCAGCCGGATAGCAGCCCATGTGATCCTGCGCTTCGTTCGGCTTAACGATTTCCAAACCGATCATCAGACCCAAACCACGTACCTGACCGATAACCGGGTAGCGTTTCTGCAGATCAGCCAGTTTGCCTTTCAGCCACTCGCCCTGGGCAGCAACTTTATCGGCAATCTTGTCGTCTTTGAGAATTTTCAGCGTCGTCAGACCGGTCGCCATCGCCAGCTGGTTGCCGCGGAAGGTGCCGGTATGGTGACCCGGAGCCCACGCATCAAATTGCTTTTTAATGCCCAGTACCGCCAGTGGCAGACCACCACCAACCGCTTTGGACATCACAATAATGTCAGGTTCAATACCGGCGTGTTCAAAGGCGAACAGTTTACCGGTACGCGCGAAACCAGCCTGAACTTCATCGATGATCAGCAGAATGCCGTGTTCCTGCGTCACTTTACGAATACGCTGCAGCCACTCGACCGGAGCCGGGTTCACGCCGCCTTCACCCTGCACCGCTTCAAGGATCACGGCAGCCGGTTTACGCACACCGCTTTCAACGTCGTTGATCAGGTTTTCGAAGTAGTAGGTTAATGCTTTAACGCCAGCGTCGCCGCCGATACCCAACGGGCAGCGGTACTGATGCGGATATGGCATAAACTGCACTTCCGCCATCATGTTGCTGACGGCTTCTTTCGGCGACAGGTTACCGGTCACGGACAGCGCGCCGTGGGTCATCCCGTGATAACCGCCGGAGAAGCTGATGATGCTGGAACGGCCGGTGACTTTCTTCGCCAGCTTAAGTGCCGCTTCGACTGCATCTGCGCCTGACGGGCCGGTAAATTGCAGGCAATATTCTTTGCCTTCGCCCGGTAACAGTGAGAGTAAATAAGATGAGAATTCATCTTTTAAAGGAGTGGTGAGATCAAGTGTATGTAACGGTAAGCCGCTGGTGATGACACTTTGAATGCTCTGAAGCACTTCAGGATGATTATGACCAAGCGCCAGGGTTCCGGCACCTGCCAGGCAATCAAGATATTGATTATTTTCTACGTCGGTGATCCAGACACCCTGCGCTTTGGCAATAGCCAATGGCAGTTTACGGGGATAGCTTCTGACATTAGATTCAAACTCAGCCTGTCTTGCTAAAAAGGTATCATTGCTCTGTGGTAATGAATTAGCACGCAAAGTATTAATACGGACTTTATCCGTCATCATATCACTCCTACAACCAAGCGAGATTAACGCCTGATTGAATAGATGGTTATAAGGATTACCTGTAAAAAAACGCGGCTAATATATGTTGTTTTTCCAATGGACTCAATCATTTATTT
>NZ_JANEWL010000047.1:0-33361 GCF_028069815.1 Citrobacter sp. Awk 2 | reverse complement strand
CTTGATCATTATTACCACAATTTTATTTATGAATTTTTTTTAGCTCCATGCAGTGAATGCCTGAATTGAAGGTGTTGATGAAAGTAGGACCCATTCCAACTTCATTCTTCCTTCTGTTGATTCTCATTCATTCTATGGAGTATCCGATGAAATACAATTACACCACAGATTACAATCATCCTCATTATTATTCAGGCAATATCTTTACCTCTAATCGTTATGGTCGTTATCGCATTCTTGGCAAGTTGCTCAATCATAATCGTCGTGGTTATTATGTCATTCAGTTTGAAGAGACTGGACACACAACCAAAGCCTATTGTTCAGCAATCAAATCTGGAAAGGTTGACGACCGTTCATATGACTTCGGCAATGAAGATGAAAGACGTGAAGCGTTAATGCGTCCCGTTATTCATGGTGTTGGCTATATCGGAATTGGACAGTATCGGACATATGTCCCCTACACTCCCGAGACATATGGACAGAGAACAAAGGAGTATGTGCTCTGGCAAAATATGATTGCTCGTTGCTACTACACCAGAAATGGAAAGCAGGTTCATAAAGGGTACAAAGGTGTGGTTGTGTGTGAACGATGGCATTGCTTTCAGAACTTCTGTTCAGACCTTCCAGCAATTCCCGGATATAGCAAATGGAAAGACAATCCGGTGAAGTATGAGTTTGATAAAGACTATTCCCATCGTCGTCATTATTCACCAGATACAATGTCTTTCATTCCAACCAGTGATAATGCAAAAGAAGCTGGGTTGAGAAATCAGGCGATGAAGATATCTAAATCAGATTATTACTCCATCAATAAAAACCGAAAGGTCATTGTCGATGATGCGTTAGTCATACTGGAAGATTCAGAGATTCAATTCTCAGTAGTGATGAATGGAAACACTCACACCATTATCACTGATACACCCTATGGAACAACAATCTTCTTCCCATTAACAAAGAAGATAATGCGTCATTGTTCCATTATTGATGGTGACGTTCATGTCTTCATCCAGTATGTCCAGTGGTTGCAACGTCAATGGACAGAAAGAAATCCATTTATTGATTGCTATGAAGTGTGATTGAACAAAGGCCATCTGCAATATGGTGGCCTTGATTGAGTCACAAACGATTGATAATAAAGATTCAAAATACAACTTATGGGACAAGTCTGTTTGCTTCGCATATTGACACATGATGCTGTCGCATCTGTCACCATAATTGCAAAGCAATTCTGTCGCCAGTCGCTCCGCTCTTTATCGCTCAAGCTTCCAGCTTGTCGCTTATTGGTGCAGCCATCTGGTTATGAGTCTTGAGGGGAAATAGCGTGTTCCACGCCATTTCACAATCCAATACATTATGCGCACTAACATAGTGATCAGTAAAATCTGGTGTATTTGGTTCATCATTGTGCTGGTCGTTGATAGCGCCTAACAGTGCTGTTTCTGGATTCATACTGTTCACCGACTGCCACTCAAACTATACACTTTACCCATACGTCAAATCATTGACGTTGCAATTGCTCACTCACTCCTTTTCGCGTACAACCAAGGTACAACACAAACCTGTGCCCCTGGAATTTCACAGCATCGGACCATACAACACAATGCAAAGAACTATCCATGTTCATAAAAATGACAACTCTATCTTACGCGTCGCTTTTTTATTTACTCTTTCATTCGCGCTGACTGGCTGCGCGTTGACCCGTGTCTCTGCCAGTTCACATGACAAAGACGTCGATAAACTAAATGTTATTGGTTTGGATCTGGATGCTGCAAGACAAAGAGCAATCGTGGACGGTTTTGCGTGCAGTAAGGATGCAAACCTCAATCTGGTGCAAACCGAAAGCGGCAATCATAAATGGTTACAAACGGAATGCAGTAAAAAAAGCCTGGAACTGTTCTGCCCACAAATGCGGTTTATAGTACTCAATGTTGACCCCAATACAAATAAAGTTGTTGATGTGGGGAAATATATTAATCAGCATACCTGTTTTTGAACCTAAACTGTTCAGATATCAGGAAGAAAACCGTGATAGAAATCCCCTATCCTCACCTTAAAACCAGTCCCCAACACTCAGGAAAGACGACTTCATAACAAGTAATAAGTGAGTATTTTATGTCTGACAGAACGGTGACTCTATTTACAGAGAGTAATTTTTCCGACGTTGAGCATTTCGCTGGCGTTTCGATCATTCGGTTTCAAGCGCCATGGTGCGCCCCCTGCAGTAGCAGTGAAGGCTTCTTTGACCTGGCAATATCTCAGATGCCAGAAACGATTATTACTGGTAAGGTCAATGTTATTCAGGCCCCCGTTCTCGCTTCAAAATATGGCGTTTGGGGATTACCAAACACACTTATTTTTAGGAATGGACAAGTAGTGGATAGAATCTCGGGTCCACAACCTGCTGCTGTGTTTCTAAAGGCAGTGCAAAAAGCTATGGAAAACATCGCCTCGGACTAAACTCTTACCAGTACGGCAGACTTTTTCTCTTTCATTTAATAAAGATGAATATTGGTCATTATGTCGTAATCTTAATAATAGCTCGCGGACCTAAACTCATCGCATACAGGATACAGAAACATGGCTGACTGGAACCCTTCGCTTTATCTCCAATATGAGACCGAACGTTCAAGACCTGCAGCTGAATTGCTCAGCAGAGTCGCGCTGGAGAATGTGCGCTCAGTCGTCGACCTCGGCTGCGGCCCGGGTAACAGCACCGCATTGCTACATCAACGTTGGCCATCAGCAAAAATAACAGGCGTGGATTCTTCACCGGCAATGCTAAGCGAAGCGCGTAACGCGTTGCCTGGCTGTCATTTTATCGAAGCGGATATTAGCGCATTTCAGACAGAAGAGCCTGTAGATCTGCTGTATGCAAACGCATCTTTGCAATGGGTTCCCGATCACTATCAGCTGTTTCCCCACCTGGTCTCTCTGCTGGGCAAAGATGGCGTACTGGCCGTACAAATGCCGGATAACTGGCTGGAGCCAACGCATGTTCTGATGCGTGAAGTCGCCTATGAACTGGGTTACCCCGATCGCGGCCGCGCACCTCTTCCCGGAGTGCATGCGTATTATGATATTTTGACTGACGTGGGCTGTGATGTTGATATCTGGCGTACAACCTACTATCACGTTATGGATTCACACCAGGCAATTATCGACTGGGTGAGTTCTACGGGGTTGCGTCCATGGTTGCAGGACCTGAGTGAAAGCGAACAGCATCGCTATCTGGCGCGCTACCATGCATTGCTGCAGGAGCAATATCCGCTGCAAGAGAATGGGAAAATACTGCTGGCGTTTCCGCGGTTGTTTATCGTTGCTAAACACAATTCTTAATCACTGACCGTCAATTATCAGCCTCTTTATACCAGGGGCTGATAATTATTGTGAATTCCCCATGCGCGCCCTCGCCTTTTTACGATGAGGATCTAGTGATGAAGCCAGTCATCTGCTAGTGTCTGAGAACGTTAACTGACGGGGGTTGTCATGTCTAAAGTCTACATTGGCGGTTGTCTGTGTGGCTCTATTCGCTTTACCGCGACGAGCCCTAATAATTCGCATACCTGCTCGTGTGATATTTGCCGCAAGCATACCGGTGCACCGACTGTCGTCTGGATTGAATTTAATGCTGAGAATGTAGAATGGACGGGAAAAGCAGGTAAACCGACGACCTGGCGTTCTTCAGAAACCTCCAGTCGTGCTTTTTGCCCTCAATGTGGAAGTTCAGTTGGTGCCATTGATGACGCTCCGGTAATTGCGCTATTAGCAGGCGTTTTTGATGATCCCAATGATGAAGATCTGGCCCCCGAGTTTCATTCATTTACCGATATGCAGCCTGCGTGGTGGCAAAGAGAATTCGGCTAAAGCCGCACTGCCCGGCGCATCAAGTCTCACCTGTTGCTTCCGTGAAACAATGAGGGCTGGTCGTGCGACCAGCTCTACCGGATGTTATGTCAGCTGGTAATGCTTATCTGGCATATGTTTCGCTGGTACAGCGGTTTCATCATTCATCTGCAGCAAATCGATTTCAATTGCATTACAAATCGCATCGAGTGGCAGATCATTATTCTCTGTACCAAACGGATCTTCGAGCTCTTCGGCTAGCGTATCGAGCGAGATAAAGGTATAGGAAATAAGCACCGAGATGAATGGTGTCATATAGTGTAAATCCACCACTAACGCGAACGGCAACATAATACAAAACAGATATACCGTGCGATGAAGGATTAAGGTGTAAGCAAACGGGACTGGCGTGTTCGCGATACGCTCACAACCTGCCAGCACTGCCGACATATCATTTAACCTGTTGTTTAAACTGTGAAATAATATATCGGATAGCTGTCCATTTCGTCTGCGAATGGCCAGCCATTCACCCATCAGCAGCAGAATGCGGTTCGCCGGAGATTGGGACGCAAAAACGGTCTGTAAATCGCTCTCGCTGAGGTATTTCGCCAGGGGTTCCGCTTGCGGTTGTCGACGTAACGTCATACGCAGACAATGGGCAAATGCGATTTGCAAACGAACGAACTGCCCCAGCTCGGCATCATCTGGTAAGGTCGTTTTCACCTCGCGCAGAAGTGAACGGGAAGCAATCATCAACTGCCCCCACAAATGTCGGGCTTCAACATAGCGTGAATAACAGGCGTTGTTACGAAAGCCTAAGAAAATTGCAATTGCGACACCGAGAATGCTGAACGGGGCAAGGGTAAATTTGATACCCAGCATCGTATACCATGGCAGCATGATGATGACGGCAATGGAGAGCAGGAAATTCAGCAGCAAGCGTGAAAAGATTTTGGATAATACCGAGCCATGCCAGACGAATATCAGGCGTAGCCAGTGTTGTTGGGGGCGAACGATCATGGTTATCTTCGGAAAATGTGAAAGCCGGGACATTAAACGTGATCGCGATCAATGTTGCAAGCTTATAGCAACACTATCTCAACATCTTTTCCTGCTGACCCTACTTTGCACTGAAGCTACAGTAGGGTGGTATTTTAAAATAGCAATTTGTATGTTGTAACTAAGTAAGATCGATAAAAAAACCCGGCCTGAGCCGGGTTAACGTATTAGCACAGTGGCTTAACAGCTTCGCGCATGCCTTTTGCCAGGATAGAATCCAGATCAGCAGAAACCTGTTCTACCAGGCCGGAAACCTGTGTCAGATCCTGTTCCCAGTGCTCTTTTACGGCCAATACCGCGTTGACCAGCGCTTCGGTCGTAATCTGGCGGTCACGATGCTGAGCCCACAACACCTGGAAACGCTCCATCCAGTGTGCATCATCCTGAACTGGATAAGATTCACCGTTACGCTCACCGCGGTAGAAGGCAATCAAGGCTGCCAGGGCGAATGTCAGACGCGGCGGCAGTTGACCGCTGGCCTTCTGCCCTGCCAACAGCTGCGGCAGAATACGGGTGCGGAATTTGGTCATGCCATTAAGCGCAATCGACAATAGTTGATGCTTAATGTACGGGTTGCAGAATCGGCCGGTTACCGCACTGGCAAATGAAGCCAATTCATCGCGCGGCAAATCCAACACCGGAATAATCTCTTCATAGATGGCTTTCTCAACGAAGGCGCGAATTTCAGCATCATTCATTGCTTCACCCACGGTATCAAGCCCTGCCTGCCAGGCGACCGGTACCAGTGCAGTGTGCGCACCGTTGAGAATGGCGACTTTACGCTCTTTATACGGCTTGATGTCATCAACAATCAGAACATTCAGCGGGTATTTATCGAGACGAAGTTCGGTGGCTAATGATTTTGGCCCCTGAATAACAAACAGATAGAAGTGTTCTGCGGTATCAAGAAACGCATCATGATAACCCAGTTCAGCTTCAAGCTTCGCAACTTCATCACGTGGGTAGCCGGTAACAATACGGTCCACCAGCGTAGAGCAAAATGCGTTTGCCTGGTCCAGCCACTGTACGAATGCTTCCGGCAACGCCCATTCCTGAGCATAACGCAGAACCAGTTCATGTAGCGCTTCACCATTGTAATCAATCAGCTCACAAGGAATGATAATCCAGCCTTTATCAAGCGCACCGTTGAAATGGCTATAGCGTTCGAACAGCAGTCGGGTCAGTTTGGCCGGATAGCTCACTGCCGGCGCATCATCAAACTTATCACCCGCGTGGTAGCTGATACCCGCTTCCGTGGTGTTAGAGAAAACAAAACGCATTTCAGGATTATGCGCCAGCTTCAGGAACTCATCGTATTCGCTATAGACGCTGATTTCGCGGTTAACCGAACGAATTAAACGGGCATCGCTGACGGCCTCGCCCTTTTCATTCAAACCACGAATGATGGTGGTATAGAGACCATCCTGGGTACTCAGTGACGGCGGGAAGGTACTTTCGATAGGACGAACAATGACCACACCAGCGTTCAGATCGGTATGTTCATTCAGCAGATCAACTTGCCAGTCAACAAAGGCGCGCAGGAAGTTTCCTTCACCAAACTGAATAATGCGTTCAGGATAGTGAGCACCGGGAAAATCGCGACGATTTAGTGTTTGCACAATGGGTTCCCTTTTTGATTAGTCATACAACCTGATTGAATTGGTCCAATAGGTTAGCAAACTTTAATACAATGAAACCCTGTTTTGATCAATCCCCGGTGACAAATTAGAGTGTTTTATAAAAAAGTGTGGTCCCGGCCAGCGTTCCATCAGGCATTTTTGCATAGCCAGGGATGACCCCTACTTTTTGCCATCCACAATTGTGGTAGAACAACTCGGCGGCGCTGCCTGTAGACGTATCAAGAACCAGGAGGGTTTTCCCTTCATGACGTGCGCAACTTTCCAGTGTATTCATCAATTCCCTGGCGATCCCACACCGCCGTGCAGAGGTATGAACCAGGAGTTTGGCAACGTCTGCACGATGAGGCTGGTTTTCGGGTTGATCGATAATGAGCTGAACGGTCCCAATGAGCGTCCCTTGCGCATTTTCAGCCCCCAGAACAATGCGTTCTCCACAAGAGACACTTTGCGCAACACGCGTCCAGAAAGGCCGTGACTTATCGCGGTTAAAAGGGAGCATAAAACTGACAGATGCACCATCGTTCACGCACTGTTCAAGGACATCACTAAGCTCGTCGATTCTCGACAGGATCTGTTCCGCGCTCAGTATAAAGCAGGGAGTGTTGGTAGCCATTTGGTCTCCTTAGATTGACCCCTTCATACTGCAATTAACAATTACATAACACAAGGAGTCGAATCATAGGATTATGTTATCTATGGCTTATTCATTTGCAGCACTAACCAGTGGTAGATAACAGTGACAACGTAACGTTGCTGTTGCTCGCTCAACGGTTGCCCCTGAGGTATATCATGCCATTTGGCCAGACATCCCCTACAGCACGTCGCCGTGGCATGTTGAGCGATAAACACCGGATGTCCACGCATCGGCGTTTGCTTTCCATCATTGGACGGAAACGCGGGTGCCAATCGCTTAGCAATAAAATCGGCCGCGTGTTGTTCAATGACCGGCGCACCTTTTTCCAGACAATATTGTCTTTCTTTCTGACCGAGACGAAACCGCGATCGAAAAGTCGATTTCGCCAGCCGGGCAAAAAGCGGGTCGAGCGTGTTCATCAGTAAACCGAGCGCCCTAACTGTTGAGTTAATTGTTCCAGTACCGCAATACCCGCCAGCGAGTTCCCTGCGGGATCCAGCTCCGGACTCCAGACCGCAATCGCCATCTCATGCGGCACGATCGCCACAATGCCACCACCGACACCCGATTTCGCCGGCAGACCTACCCGCCAGGCAAATTCCCCGGCATTTTGATACATACCGCTGGTCGCCATTAGCGCGTTAATCTGCCGCGCCTGCATCGACGAAACCACCGGCTCGGTGAGGTGGAAAGCGTTCCCTTGATTCGCCAGAAATACGAAGGTCCGCGCCAGTTCCACGCAGCTCATTTTCAGCGCGCAGTAGTGAAAGTAATTTTGCAGAACGGTCGTCACATCGTGATGAAAATTGCCAAAGGACTTCATCAGCCAGGCAATTGCCGCGTTGCGGGCGGAATGCTCAAACTCAGAGCGAGCAACCGTCGTATCATAAGCGATATCAGAAACGCCGCTTAATGCACGTACCACTTCCAGCATTCGTTGCCGTGGTGCACTCAGCCGACCTTGCAACATATCGCAAACCACCAATGCCCCGGCATTGATGAAGGGATTACGCGGTATACCCTGCTCCATTTCCAGCTGCACCAGCGAGTTAAACGGATGACCGGAAGGATCTTTGCCAACACGTTGCCAGATCTCGTCTTCCTGGTAATGACGCATTGCGACAACCAGGCTAAGTACCTTTGAAATCGACTGAATAGAAAAACGTTCTTGCGCATCCCCCGCCTGATAGTGCTGACCATCAACGGTGCAAATGGCAATACCCAGTTTTGACCCATCGACGGAGGCTAATGCAGGAATATAATCGGCGACTTTTCCCTGACCAATCAGAGGACGAACCTGCTGCACAATGGTCTCTAAAATTGAATTGTCCATGGCCCTGGCCACAACATGCTCCTTGCTCGCAGGTATGAAAGGCCTGCGAGTATAACAGAGCTGAATACACAGCGTCAGGCCGGAAGACGGAATCTGGCAACGGCCTGCATAAGCTGATGAGATTCATGATGTAACTGTAGGGAGGAATCAGACGCGGCGTTCACCAGATCGCTGGTCTGTCGGGCTTCGTTATTCAGAGCCTGAAGCTGACTGGTCAACTCGTGAATACGCGTTCCTTGATTCATCGTCGCAGCAGAAATGTCATTCAATAAGGCACCAAGATTTTCCACCAGCGATATCACCTGCTGTAAGTTATCATCCAGTCCGTTCACCGCATGAAAGCCCTCATCTATACCCGCTAAGGAATGATGAATCAGCGCCTGAATATTCTGCGTGGACTGACTGCTTTTTCTCGCTAACAATCCAACTTCTTTTGCAACAACCGCAAATCCACGCCCTTGCTCACCAGCATGCGCAGCTTCAATCGCCGCATTTAACGCCAGAATATTGGTCTGAAACGCGATGCTGTCAATCAGTGAGATGATCCCGCGCATCTCTGATGAACGGGCAACAATCGCCTGCATCGACGCATTTACCGTTGCCATCATCCGGTCGCCACCCGCAGCAATATCCCGCGCCTGAACGGCGCGTTGATTCGCCAGTTGAGCAAACCCACTGTTATCCTCAACATGTGTTTCCAGAAACGAAATATGTGATGTCACCGTATTTAGCTCATCGCTTTGTTTCGCGGATTGCTGATACAACTGTTTATTGCTTTGCGTAAGCTGAGTGATATTCCCCACCATTGAGGTAGTCGCGTCATTCACCTGCTGCACCAGCATACTTAGCCCCTGCTGCATCGCGTCGATACGGGAGCTCAGTTGTGTCACTTCGCGATTAAACTGGCTCACCTGGGGTGCGGGGCGGGAAAGATCGCCAGCCGCTAATACATCAATATGATCGATCAGTCGTCTCAGCGGCGCGATGACCCAGCGGGACATACTGCGCCAGACCAGTACCGCAATCGCCACCAGCACAAGAGGAATAAATAAAAAGAGCTGCTGTAAACGTTCAAGACTGGTCAACAGCTGCTCTCGCCCTTTTTCCGCTTGCTGGCCACTGTCTTGCTGAAAGCGTGCATAATTTTCATTAAAGTCTGTCTGAAACGCCTGCACAGGTACGGCAAAAAATGCATCAATACTATTGGATTGCATTAATCCATCTGCCTGCTCCTGAATACCGCTATAAAAACGCTGATAGCTCTCCATCAAGTCGGCAGCCTGATGCGGACCCATTGCAAGCCAGGCATCCCATGCCGTTTTTGACTGTGTTAACGCATGCTGAGCCTCTTCCATTAACGGATGCCAGCTCCCTTCCGAGCCGGTAGCCGCATCCTGCATAAAGTAAACGCCGGCACGATTAAGTAAGTCGCTGGCCGATAACAACGCCACCCTTGCTTGATCGATCTTCGACTGTTGCAAGAGCACCTGCTGGTTATGCTGTTCATTTATCTGCGCGTCCCTGACAGAGGTTGAGAGCATAAGCGAGGATGCAATCTGCAAAACAGAGAACAGCGCAATAATACAAATAATACCGGTTAACAGACCAAACTGACGGGGGATCAGGCGACGAAAAATTTGCGTTATGTTCATATTACTCTTCTGTATCAAAGCGTTAGACGCGAGTTTACGCAGAGTAAATGACAAATTTATGGCAGAAATAAGACGGGTGCCCCTGCTGAGGCACCCTGGCTATCAGAGACGGTTTTTCCAGACGGTTTGCACATTGCAAAACTCATGCAGGCCAAAGTGAGAAAGTTCACGGCCAAAACCGCTTTTCTTCACGCCGCCAAAAGCAACACGAGCATCACTGGCACTGTAACCATTAATAAACACGCCACCACACTCCAGACGGGCCGCCATAGTTTGTGCCAGTGCCTCATCCGCGGTAAACAACGTGGCCGACAAGCCGAACTCGCTGTCATTAGCCAGTGCTAATGCGTGCTCAGCATCCTTCGCGACGGTAATCGCCGCAACCGGGCCAAACAACTCCTGACGAAATGCCGTCATTTCCGGCGTAACATCACCCAGCACCGTCACGGCATAGTAATTGCCCTGACCGGCGATCTTTTCCCCGCCGAGGAGTAAGCGCGCCCCTTGCGCCAGTGAGGCTTCAACCTGCTGATGCAGTTCATCCCGCAGATCAAAACGTGCCATTGGGCCAAGATCGTTCTCTTCATTTAGCGGATCGCCCATTTTCAGTGCGCTGGCTGCCGCCACAAAACGTTGGGTGAATTCTGCGGCAATACCCTGTTCAATAATAAAGCGCTTCGCTGCGGCACAAACCTGCCCGGTATTCTGATACCGCCCTGCCACTGCTGCTTTGACGGCTAAATCAAGGTCTGCATCATTAAGCACGATAAACGGATCGGAACCTCCTAACTCAAGCACGCATTTCTTCAGTACAGCACCGGCCTGAGCGCCAATCGCAGCCCCTGCCCGCACACTGCCCGTCACGGTTATCGCGGCGATACGCGGGTCATTAATCATCTGGCTAACCCCGGCGTTATCGGCATTAACCCAGCCATATACCCCAGCCGGTATTTCCGCATCGCTAAACACCTGGGCGATAATTGCGGCACAGCCGGTCACATTTGGTGCATGCTTTAACAGATAACCATTTCCGGCCAGCAAAATCGGTACGGCGCCGCGCATAACCTGCCAGAGCGGGAAGTTCCACGGCATGATCGCCAGAATAGTCCCCAGGGGACGGTACTCAATCACGGCCTGGTTATTCTCAACCTGCGTTGCCTCGGTACTGAGCATCGCTGGCCCATGTTCAGCGTACCAGTCACATAATGCCGCAGACTTTGCCACTTCCGCACGAGCCTGCCTTACAGGCTTACCCATTTCACGCGAGATACACTGCGCCATCTCTTCGGCGCGGCCACGCAGCGCCTGTCCGACCCGACGCAACATCTGTGCGCGATGGACGACGGTCGTGTGTTTCCATTCATTGAATCCCGTCGCCGCCAGATTCAGCGCGTGGGTAATCTCATCGGCGCTGGCCCACGGCATTGCCGTCAGCATTTCGCCACAGGTCGGGTCAACGGAAATAGCATGTGTTGCTGCTGTGATGGTCATAAGTGCCTCTCTTTCTCGCAAGGTATGGTTATATCATGCGCAGGTTTACTCTTTCTGAAAAATGAATAATATTAACCATACCATTCACGAATAGAGAAAATTATGGACCTGACGCAACTGGAAATGTTCAATGCCGTCGCAGAGACCGGCAGCATCACGCAGGCAGCGGCGAAGGTGCATCGCGTGCCGTCCAACCTCACCACGCGTATTCGCCAGCTTGAAGCGGACCTTGGCGTCGATCTGTTTATTCGTGAAAATCAACGTCTGCGGCTTTCTCCCTCCGGGCACAATTTTTTGCGTTACAGCCAGCGGATCCTGGCGCTGGTAGAAGAAGCGCGGATGGTGGTCGCAGGAGATGAACCACAGGGATTGTTCTCTCTGGGGTCGCTGGAAAGTACAGCCGCCGTACGTATTCCGGCCACACTTGCCGAATATAATCAGCGCTACCCTAAAATCCAGTTTGCACTGGCAACAGGGCCGTCCGGTACCATGCTGGACGGTGTGCTGGACGGTACGCTGAATGCCGCTTTTGCTGATGGTCCTATTACCCATCCAGGTCTTGAAGGAATGCCGGTGTACCGTGAAGAGATGATGATTGTCACCCCACACGGGCACCCGCCCATAAAACGGGCCAGCGATGTGAATGGTTACAATATCTATGCTTTTCGCGCCAACTGTTCATATCGCCGCCATTTTGAAAGCTGGTTTCACGCCGATCGCGCGATGCCGGGCACGATCCATGAAATGGAGTCCTACCACGGCATGCTGGCCTGTGTGATTGCGGGGGCGGGAATCGCACTGATTCCGCGCTCTATGCTGGAAAGCATGCCGGGCCACCATCAGGTCAATGCCTGGCCGCTGAGCGAAAACTGGCGTTGGTTAAATACGTGGCTGGTCTGGCGTCGGGGGGCGATGACGCGACAGCTGGAAGCATTTATTGAGGTACTGGAACCTCAGCTGTCGCAGAATGCGGATTAACTGGCGAACGTCAGATGGCAAGGCAGTTGTTCAAGCTGCTGCCGTACCTCTTCATTGAGTCGGGCATCGGTCACGATATCCGTCAACGCATCCAGATGTGTGACGTTGAAAAGTGACCATGCACCATATTTTGAACTATCTGCCAGCAGGACGCGACGTTTGGCGTTTGCAACCAGGTCACGCTTCAGACCGGCCTTTTCTTCCGTCGGTGCGGTGATCCCGCGGGCCAGGTCCCAGCCGTTACAGCTTAGAAACGCGATATCCGGCCACACGTTTTGCAGCAGTTTACGCCCGTGCTCGCCGATACAGGACTGGCTGGAGTCATCAATGCGCCCGCCAATGATCGTCACTTCAATTTGTTTGAACTCAGAAAGAAATAGCGCAATGTGCAGATCGCTGGTGATGACGCGCAACGGCAGATGGGTAAGCTGGCGCGCCAGTTCAATCATCGTCGTTCCCGCATCCAGGACAATGGCGTCCCCGGCTTTCACCAGGCTTGCCGCCGCGCTGGCAATAGCCTGTTTTTCCATCAGGCTACGCTGCATTTTCTCATGAGTGGTCGGTTGCGAAGGGATAAACCGGTTAAGCGTCACACCGCCGTGAGTTCGGCTGATAACACCTTCCTGATCGAGTTTAATCAGGTCGCGACGAATGGTCGCCGGCGAGGCCTGAGTCACAGCAACAAGCTGTTCAACCGTTGCCAGATTATGCCCTTTCAGATAATCCATAATCTGTTCTAACCGATTATATCCCTTCATTTTAATCCCGCGTAATTTGCATTGCTAACTGGATGGACACAGCCATGCTCTCAGACTTGGCTTTACCTGTCCAGGCAATATCAAACGCCGTGCCGTGGTCTGCAGAAGTGCGAATAAATGGCAATCCGGCGGTGATATTCACCCCATCATAGAATCCCAGCAATTTTAGCGGAATATGGCCCTGATCGTGATACATCGCCACCACCATGTCATACATACCTTCGTGGCACTGCATAAAGACAGTGTCCGGTGGGCAAGGCCCGGTGACATTCAGCCCCTGCTCCCGCATAGCCTGTACCGCAGGGCCGACTATGGTCATCTCTTCATCACCAAACAGACCGTTTTCCCCGGCATGGGGATTAACGCCTGCTACCGCAATACGTGGATTAGCAAACCCGACACGACGCAGGAAATCATCCGCGACCCGAATGACTGTTTTCACACGCTGTTCACTGAGCGTATCAAGGAATTTACGCAGTGCAATATGCGTGGTGACATGAATCACTTTAAGCTGTTCGGTATACAGCACCATTGCGTAGTCTTTGCTGTTAGTCAGTTGCGCCAGTAATTCGGTATGGCCGGGATAATGATGTCCTGCCATGTGCAGTGCTTCTTTATTCAGCGGCGCAGTGGCAATGGCTTTCACTTCCCCGCTGAGCGCCAGCGCGGTGGCACGCTTAATACAGCGGTATGCCAGATCGCCAGCCTGTGCCTGGACCACGCCTGGTTCAAGCGCAGCAGGATCGGCAAGGGGTTCATCAATTACATTGATAACACCGGGGGCGAATTGTGCCTGGGTGACGTTATCAATCACCCGGAGTTCCGCAGGCGGCGTGACGTTTAATGCCTGGATGCGCCCCAGCGTTTGTGCACAACCCACAACCACGACCGGCGCGCCAGACAACTCTCCCTCCACCAACGATTTAATAATAATCTCCGGTCCAATACCTGCCGGGTCGCCCATGGTTACCGCTATCGTGTTATTCACTCATTTTCTCCTCGATATAATTCAAAACCTGACGCAGAGTGGTTTCGTCACCGAATCCCCCTGCTTTTGTCATAACCGGGCGTCGCCAGTAGCTACCGGCAAGATGGCCGTACGGCACACACTGGGCCACACGGTCGGTAATACGAAATCCTGTTGCCTCCAGCGCATCCGCGATCGCCATCGCGACATCACCGCCGGAAAGATACAGCGCGCCAGGTGAGACTTCGTGCAGCACCTGGCGGGTAAGCTGTCCAAGAAACTGGCAAATTGTTTCACCGAGCTGCGCGCGGCTCATCTGCAGGTGCGCACACAGTATTGGAATATGATGACGAGCTTCGCTGTCGGGACAGGTGTGAACGATGCAGTGTTTGCCTGAGATGAGAACCCTGGCGATACGCTGCACATACTCTGTCCGGTTACCACTGAAGATATTTTCGATATCAATGAATACAGTCTCCACCCGCGGGTCCTGACACACTGCAGCAATCTGTTGTTGAGCGATTTCACTCATTGAACCCACTACCGCCAGTAAACACTGGGAGGACGGTGTCCGGACATGGCGGGCCAGCGCGTCACAGATCCCGGCAGACCCTACCAGCAGCGGCGATTCCTCCTGCATCAGCGCTTCCGAAGCAATAACATCAAGATCGGTTTGCGTGCGGGCATCCACCACCCAGATTTGTGGCGTTTTCGCAACAGGCTCTCTGAGGTGCTGCAGATAGTCGCTCAGAGACATTGCCCGACACGCAATGACTGTTTGCGCCTGTAACACCTCACAGATATCGGCGCTAATAACCGGCGTTTTCGGATCGCTGGCAAATTCAGTCTGCGTTACGGGAATACCGTTAACGAGGCACTGCCCCTGCTCGGTGGTACGCCCGGCTGAGGGACAAGCCAGTGCCACGATGGCCCGCTTTTTACCTGTAATCCGCATTAACGCGTCCAGTTCGGCCCCTGGGTTTCCGCGCAAAGTTGAATCCATTTTCTTAAGCCACTGCGTCTGAGGGCCTGCCTGACTGGCAAGAGCCAGCTCATTTACTCTGGCGGCGGCCTGCTCTGCCTCCAGCGCACGACTATCCGTGTTGATAACCAGCACATCTGCATCATCGGCACAGGGCAATGTGAAAGCGACATTCACCGTCATACCCGTCAGCGCCAGACTTACCCCCGCATCATTACCACCAGTAAAGTCGTCGGCAATCACCAGTACCTGCGGCCTTGCTACCTGTCTACTCATCCATGCTCCGGGTTGTTGTATGTTGATAATGATTATATTCAATCACATTTGATTAAATGTGAGCAAGCTCAAGTTATTCGGTTCCGAGATAAATTATAAATTTAGCCCATGATGCAATCGTTCCTGAATCTCAGTGAGCGAATTCAATCACTCGAACAACAGGAGAATGTTGTGGCAACAATCAATAGCACCGTGATTAGCGGTTCGAATGCCATCCCCGCACTGGAGCCGTTACTGGCGGGGAAACGCCAGCTGTTACTGGTGACGGATAGCAATATTGTCCGGCTTGACGCGGTAACACAGATCCGCAACTTACTGGCCAACGATGGACGTCATGTGGCTCTGATTGACAATGTGCCTGCAGAACCCGGGCATCACGATGTCAGCGCGCTATTAAAAAACGTACAAGATCTCAACGTAGAAATGGTTATCGGTATCGGCGGAGGCAGCGTACTGGATGTGGCGAAACTGCTCTCCGTCTTATGTCATCCTGAATCTCCGACGCTCGACGCCATGCTGGCGGGAGAAAAACCGCTGCAACGCGTTGCTTCTGTGCTGATCCCCGCCACGGCAGGTACGGGGTCTGAAGCAACCCCGAATGCCATTCTGGCTATCCCGGAGCAAAACACTAAAGTCGGTATTATCTCTCCCGTGCTGTTACCGGATTTCGTGGCCCTGTTGCCAGAACTCACCACCAGCATGCCGGCGCATATTGCCTCGTCCACTGGAATTGACGCGTTATGTCATCTGATTGAATGCTTTACCGCTACTGTCGCCAATCCCGTAAGCGATAACGCGGCGCTCATTGGCCTGCGTAAGCTACTCAACCATATCGAAACCTCCGTCAATGAGCCGGAAAACCTGCTGGCCAAACTGGAGATGCTGTGGGCATCGTATTACGGCGGCGTGGCGATTAATCATGCCGGTACTCACCTGGTCCACGCGCTCTCTTACCCGCTCGGCGGTCGATACCATCTCCCACATGGTGTCGCTAACGCCATTCTGTTAGCACCCTGCATGAAAGTGATTCGCCCTTTTGTGGTCGACAAGTTTGCTCTGGTATGGGATCTGCTGCCTGACGCTGACCTCACACTCAGTGCCGAAGAAAAATCCTGCGCCCTGGTGGAGTACTTCTCCACACTGGTGAAACGCCTGAACCTGCCCGATAACCTGGCAACGCTTGGTGTACCGTCTACTGATATTCCCGCACTGGCCGATGCCGCACTGAACGTAAAGCGCCTGATGAATAATGCTCCCTGCAAGGTGAGCCATAACGATATTCAGGCCATTTATCAAACTCTGTTTCCAGAACTGATGACAAAGGAGTGAATAATGAGTAGCAAAATCCGAGGAGTATTGACGGCAATCGTTACCCCGTTCGACCACGACGGCGGGCTTAACCTTAAAGAACTGAGAAACCAGGTACACCGTCAGTTAAACGCCGGAAACGGTATTTTCTGCGGCGGAACCAACGGCGAATTCTTTGTACTTAACGAAGATGAAAAAATCGCCGTCACGCGGACCTGTGTAGAGGAAGTGGCGGGTCGGGCACATGTAGTGGCACATATTGGCGAAATATCTACCCGTGAAACCATCCGCCTGGGCAAACAGATAGAAAAGCTGGGTGTCGATGCGGTGTCGGTCATTACCCCGTACTTTGTTCCTCTAAAACAGACTGAACTCATTGCCCATTACACCGCGATTGCCGATGCGCTCTCCGTCCCGGTATTTCTCTATAACATTCCGGCGCGGACGGGAAACACCATTGAGCCTGAAACAGCCAGAGTGCTGGCGGCACACCCGAACATTATCGGGATCAAAGACAGTGCCGGCAGTTATGAAAGTCTTAGCGGCTTCCTGGACGCAGTTAAAGATATCGAGGGATTTGATGTGCTGAATGGTCCAGATTCACTCATTCACCAGGGGTTTGTTGATGGCTGTTCCGCCTGTATTTCGGGGCTGGCTAACGTCGCACCACAAGAAATCAACGCGATCTGGTCTCGCTTTAACGCCGGTGACGTTGCCGGGTCGCATCAGGCTCAGGAGAGCGTAACGGGTCTGCGCACCGATCTCTATAAAGTGGCCTTCTCTCCGGCTGCGGTAAAAAAAGCATTACAAATCATGGGCCATGACGTGGGCGCAAGTCGTTACGCTGTCACGTTTGATGCGCATCAGGAACGCCAGATTCAGCAAATTATCAATAACTATTTGCGATAGACATTTTTACAGCGGCGGCAACGCCGCTTAACTAACAGGATTGTGTTATGAACGTCATCTGTACATCACCTTCATTTGCCAAATACGATCAGCGGCCGATCAAACGGCTTAACGACGCAGGACTTGAATTAATCATGCTACCTGCAGATGCCGGTTTAGAAGCGCTTGCACCTCATCTGGAACAGACAGTGGCAATGATCGTCGCTTTTACCGATGTTAATGCCGAACTAATCGCGGCGGCACCGAATCTGAAAATCGTCTGCAAACACGGCGTGGGTGTCGATAATATCGACCTCAATATTACGCGTGAAAAAGGTATTTTTGTTACCAATGTGCCGGATGCCAATAAGCATGCCGTCGCAGACTTTGCGTTTTCCCTGATCCTTAACTGTGCACGTCAGCTCCCCTATGCGATTGAACAAACCCGCGCGGGAAACTGGCCACGAATCTTCGCCTCCGATGTATATGGAAAAACGATTGGCATTATTGGGTTAGGTAACATCGGTAAGCAGGTTGCACTGCGAGCCCGCGGCTTTAATATGCGCGTACTGGCTCACGACGCATGGCAGGATGCACAGTTCGCCGCAGATAATCACATTGAATACGTTTCGCTCGATGAACTAACAGAACAAAGTGATTTCATCACGTTACACACACCGCTGACGCCAGAAACCAAAGATCTCTTTGATTTAGCACAGATGAAAAAAATGAAAAGCAGTAGTTATCTCATTAACGTTTCACGCGGTGGTGTTGTTAATGAAGAGGATCTCTTTCTGGCTCTGACGCAGGGTGTCATTAAGGGTGCTGCTGCCGATGTCTTTCTACAAGAACCGTGCAATTCACACCCCTTATTTGCGCTCGATAATTTCATACCTACTGCACATATCGCAGGATATACCGAGGGGGCGATCAGCAATATCGGCGAGCAATGCGTTTATAACATCATTGAACATGTCATTCATCAGCGTAAGCCTAAAAACATCATGAACGGATTATAACATTGTGGAGATAACCCTACCCTTTCCACAATAATAAAAATGAACATCTACCATGGGCCAGATATATGAATAATTTTGCAGAAAAATCCCGAATTCGTTGGTGGATTGCGGGATTAATGTGGCTTGCTATTGCAATTAACTATATTGACCGGACGGTATTATCGGCTGCTGCACCTCACCTCATTGATGAGCTAAAACTCGATCCTGAAATGATGGGGTTTATTATGGCGGCGTTCTTTTGGTCATATTCTTTACTGCAAATACCAGCAGGTTGGTTTGCAGACCGTTTTGGTCAGAAAAAAGGTCTGGGTTTTGCCGTCGCGTGGTGGTCAATCGCCACCTCAATGATGGGGTTAGCCACTGGATTTAAATCTCTACTCGCATTGAGACTTGCTCTGGGCGTCGGTGAGGCCGCCGCCTATCCAAGCAATGCAGGGATCGCTGCGCGTTGGTTCCCGGATCGGGAAAGAGCCACCGTCTCAGGATTGTTTGACAGTGCCTCTAAATTTGGTGGTGCCGTCGCGATGCCGCTTATTGTCTGGATGATCTACCAGTTTGACTGGCGGATGACATTTCTGATTATTGGTGGTGTAGGCGTTTTTTGGGTCATTGCCTGGTATTTTATTTATACAGAAAACCCGGAAGACCACAAAAGGATCAGTGCAAGCGAAATTAAACATATTCGCGAAGGGCAAAAGCAAAAACACGGCGACAAATCCGTATTACCGATGCGTTGGTATAAACTGTTGCGCTACCGGAATATTTGGGCAATGTGTATTGGTTTCTTTACCATCAACTATACATCCTATTTCTTTATTACCTGGCTGCCCACTTATCTGGTAAAAGACAAAGGAATGGATTTTATCAAAATGGGGATGGTTGCCGCCCTGCCATTATTATGTGGGATGGTGATAGAAGTCTTTGCCGGCTGGGCCTCTGACCGTATGGTACATAAGCGGGTCCTGTCACTGACTGCCACAAGAAAATTATTTCTGACAATCGGGTTGTTAATGGCTTTATGTATTGGTTTTGCCCCTTTCACTGATTCCGTGTTTATGACCGTGTTTTTACTGTGTGTGGCGAAATCAGGCACCACGGTTGCCGCCTCGCAGGTCTGGGCATTACCGGGTGACGTTGCGCCTAAAAACAGCGTATCGATTGTTGCAGGGTTACAGAATACTGTCTCCAATATGGGGGGCGCGGTGGGACCCATTATTACCGGTGCCATTGTTGCAGCGACTGGCTCCTTTACCTGGGCGCTGGTGTTCTCTGCCGCACTGGTGGTTCTGGGAATTTTGAACTATCTATTTTTGATGGGCAAAGTTGAGCCAATCATCGACAGCGAACATGAAGCGTTGTGCATGAAAGAAGCGCAGCAGCACTAAATTCGCTCTGGCAACGGCATTCTCCGGTCAGTCAGTCGTACTGACCGGCTTTATCTTTTCTAGTAACACACCCCGTTATCATCCGCAAAGCAGCGTGATCTTAATCACGAAATGATTGTATTTTCACCAGTAAACGTTTTAAGATCGCCACCTCTCCTTTTTGCAGCTAACCCGATTTATACATATGACAACAAACACTGTTTCCCGCAAGATCGCGTGGCTACGGGTAGTTACGCTTGCTATTGCCGGTTTTATTTTCAATACCACTGAGTTTGTCCCGGTCGGTTTGCTGTCCGACATCGCGCAAAGTTTTAATATGCAAACCGCGCAGGTTGGGATCATGTTGACGATCTACGCCTGGGTGGTGGCCCTGATGTCGTTGCCATTTATGCTGCTCACCAGTCAAATGGAACGACGTAAGCTTCTGATCTGCCTGTTTGTGGTGTTCATTGCCAGCCATGTTCTCTCTTTCCTCGCATGGAACTTCACTGTACTGGTCATGAGTCGCATTGGGATTGCCTTTGCCCATGCCATCTTCTGGTCAATTACCGCGTCACTGGCTATTCGCATGGCCCCTGCCGGGAAACGCGCACAGGCGTTGAGCCTGATTGCCACCGGTACCGCACTGGCGATGGTATTAGGCCTGCCTATCGGGCGTATTGTTGGGCAATATTTTGGCTGGCGTACCACCTTCTTTGTCATCGGTATGGGGGCGTTAATCACGCTTCTTTGCCTGATTAAGCTGTTGCCTAAACTACCAAGCGAGCATTCAGGCTCATTAAAAAGCCTGCCACTGTTGTTCCGTCGCCCTGCGCTGATGAGTTTGTATTTGTTAACGGTGATAGTGGTGACCGCACACTACACGGCTTACAGTTATATCGAACCGTTTGTCCAGACGGTCGCCGGGCTGAGCGCTAACTTTGCCACCGTGCTGCTTCTGGTCCTCGGTGGAGCGGGTATTATTGGCAGCGTTATTTTTGGCAAGTTGGGTAATCAGTATGCCTCGGTGTTGATAAGCGGGGCTATCGCCCTGTTGACCCTGTGCCTGGTGCTGCTACTGCCTGCTGCCGATAGCGAAATGCACCTTGCGGTCCTGAGTATTTTCTGGGGCATTGCCATTATGGTGATCGGTCTGGGAATGCAGGTGAAAGTACTGGCGCTGGCTCCGGATGCCACTGACGTCGCAATGGCGCTGTTCTCCGGTATCTTTAATATTGGTATTGGCGCGGGGGCGCTGGTGGGAAATCAGGTAAGTCTGCACTGGTCGATGTCGACGATTGGTTACGTCGGCGCACTCCCTGCCGTTGCCGCGCTGATCTGGTCAGTGATTATCTTCCGCAAATGGCCGGTAACGCTGGAAGAGCAACCACAGCAGCAATAAGAAACGGGCCCGGTAGACATACCGGGCCCGTTGTTTAATGGTAGGTTTGGATGATTTCCAGCACGCCGTTAATAATAAACTGCACACCCATACATACCAGCAGGAAGCCCATCAGACGGGAAATAGCTTCGATCCCCCCTTTCCCCACCAGCCGCATAATTCCGCCAGAACTGCGCAGACATCCCCACAAGATAATCCCGACGACGGCAAAAATAATGGGTGGCGCAACCATGATCACCCAGTCCGGGAATTCGGAGCCGTGACGCACGGTGGAGGCCGAACTGATAATCATTGCAATCGTCCCCGGGCCGGCAGTACTCGGCATTGCCAGCGGAACAAAGGCAATATTGGCCGTCGGTTCGTCTTCCAGCTCTTCGGATTTGCTTCTCGCTTCCGGAGACTCATGCGCTTTCTGCTGAGGGAACAGCATACGAAAGCCGATAAACGCAACGATTAACCCGCCCGCAATACGCAATCCGGGAATCGAAATCCCGAAAGTATTCATCACCAGTTGCCCGGCGTAGTACGCGACCATCATGATGGCAAACACGTAAACAGACGCCATTAATGACTGACGGTTACGCTCTGCGCTGTTCATGTTGCCGGCTAACCCGAGAAACAACGCCACGGTGGTTAACGGGTTGGCTAACGGTAACAGGACTACCAGCCCCAGTCCTATCGCTTTAAACAAGTCCATCATAATGTCATCTTTCCTGTGCGTTAATCGTCAACGGCAAGTATAAGGTGAAATCGCTGAGATAAGCCATTGTAGCGATGTAAGGATTCATTTTTCATCCTGGCGGATAAACCAGAATTATCAAAACGTTAAAAATAGATGCGCCATTCGCCGGGCCTGATGATTTAGCAAAACGTGGCATGCGGAGACTCATTCATTTGACTTATATTTGCCTAAGCAATAATATCAGCCGTGACTAACTACTTGCCAGGGCAACCATTGTGAAAAGCACCAGTGATCTGTTCAATGAAATCATCCCACTGGGTCGTTTGATCTACATGGTTAATCAGAAAAAAGATCGTTTATTAAACGACTATTTGTCACCGCTGGATATCACGGCATCGCAGTTTAAGGTGCTCTGCTCCATCCGTTGCGCGGTGTGCATTACCCCTGTCGAATTGAAAAAAGTGCTGTCTGTCGATCTTGGCGCCCTGACACGGATGCTGGACAGACTGGCCTGTAAAGGCTGGATAGAAAGGCTTCCGAATCCACATGACAAGCGCGGCGTGCTGGTGAAACTCACCGAAGACGGCGCAGCAATTTGCGAGCAGTGTCATCAATTAGTAGGGCAAGACCTGCACCAGGAACTAACAAAAAACTTAACGGCGGAAGAAGTAGCAACACTTGAGCATTTGCTTAAGAGAATCCTGCCGTAAACAGAAAGAGGTATGACGATGTCCAGACGCAATACTGACACAATCACTATTCATAGCATTTTGGACTGGATCGAAAATAACCTTGAATCGCCACTCTCGCTGGAAAAAGTGTCTGAGCGTTCAGGTTACTCCAAATGGCACCTGCAGCGGATGTTCAAAAAAGAAACCGGCCATTCATTAGGTCAATACATTCGTAGCCGTAAAATGACTGAAATAGCGCAAAAATTGAAAGAGAGTAACGAACCGATCCTCTATCTTGCGGAGCGTTACGGTTTTGAGTCTCAGCAAACGCTGACCCGGACATTCAAGAACTATTTTGATGTACCGCCGCATAAATATCGGATGACGAATATGCATGGCGAGTCCCGGTATTTGCTACCGCTCAATCAATGTAATTGCTAATCGCCAGTTAACGACGTAACCGAGGAAATCATGAAACTTCTGTCTTATGCGATGCTGGCCCTGCTGCTTGTTGTGTCAGGCCAGAGCATGGCGGAACAGACCCCGCAGCCAACAACGCAAAATAATCGCGACGCGATGATTATGCCCCCTGCGCACGATCAGTCACCGTTCGATTTTAATCATATGGGTGCCGGCAGCGATAAATCCGATGAGTTAGGCGTGCCTTATTACAATATGCACAGCCTGTAATTTTTAGCCCCGCCACTGCGGGGCTTTTTTTTTAGCCCCGCGCCTGTGCAATCTTGCGCAGTCGAAAACCGAACACGTTGATATACAACCCCGCCATGATCAACAACGCACCAAGCAGTTGCAGTCCGGTTAACGTTTCATCCAGCAGCACAGCGGCACTGGCCAACCCCACCACGGGTACCAGCAACGACAGTGGCGCAACACGCCAGGTTTCATAGCGCCCCAGCAAAGAACCCCAAATGCCGTAGCCCACAATGGTCGCCACAAAGGCCAGATACACCAGGGACAAGATGGTAGTCATATCGATCGCCACAAGACTCTGCACGATTTGCGTTGGGCCATCAAGCAATGCCGATGCCAGAAAAAACGGAACCACAGGAATTAATGCGCTCCACACCACCAGCGACATGACCGCTGGACGCGAAGTATGCTGCATAATTTTCTTATTAAAGATATTGCCGCAGGCCCAGCTTAGTGCCGCCGCCAGCGTCAACATAAAGCCAAGCATACCGACATGTTGTCCATTGAGACTCGCCTCAATCAATACCAGTACACCAAACACCGCCAGCGCGATACCGACCAGTTGCTTCCCCTGCAAACGCTCGCCAAAGGCGAACGCCCCCAGCACGATAGTGAAAAACGCTTGCGCCTGTAAAACCAGCGATGCCAGACCGGCAGGCATCCCAAACTTGATGGCGCTAAACAGAAAAGCGAACTGACCGAAGCTGATGGTCAGGCCATAGCCAAGTAACAGCGAGAGCGGGATCTTCGGGCGGGCAACAAAAAAAATCGCGGGAAACGCCACCAGTAAAAAGCGCAAGCCTGCCAGCATCAACGGCGGCATATTGTGCAAGCCCACTTTGATGACGACAAAGTTAAGCCCCCATACCACGACAACCAGTAACGCCAACAACCCATCTTTACGCGACATACCACCGCCCCTGCAAATATTAAATTTTTGTAAACAAGTTAAGGTAACGGAAATCGTTGTACCGTAACAGATCATTAATTCAGGTAGGCCACACAGGGCATTTTCAGACAACTTATTGAGTGTACATCACACTTTTAGCATGCTATTTGTTTCTGATATCTAAAAAAAACATAACAACATGCGCTGTCGGGCAAAAAAATGAATATCTCGCTGAGAAGGTCGACCCTTGCATTACTCGCGTCATCATTACTATTAACCATTGGGCGCGGAGCCACGCTGCCATTCATGACGATTTACCTCAGTCGTCAGTATGGTCTGGGTGTCGATCTGATCGGTTATGCAATGACGGTAGCACTGACTATTGGCGTCGTTTTCAGCCTTGGATTCGGTATTCTGGCCGATAAGTTTGAAAAAAAACGCTTTATGCTGCTGGCAATTGCGGGTTTCGCATCCGGCTTTATCGCGATTCCTCTGGTGCATAACGTTGTGGTAGTGGTTCTGCTCTTCGCGCTGATCAACTGTGCCTACTCCGTGTTTGCCACCGTGCTGAAAGCCTGGTTTGCCGACAACCTCTCTGCCACCAATAAAACAAAGATTTTCTCACTGAACTACACCGTGCTGAACATCGGCTGGACCGTTGGCCCGCCGTTGGGCACGCTGCTGGTCATGCAAAGCATTAACCTACCGTTCTGGTTGGCGGCCATATGTTCAGCCTTCCCACTGGTATTTATCCAGACATGGGTAAAACGTTCTGCAATCCCATCCGAAGGTTTGAACGCGGCAGTATGGTCACCCTCGGTTCTGCTACGCGATAAAGCATTATGCTGGTTTACGTTGTCTGCTTTTCTGGCTTCTTTTGTCGGTGGTGCATTTGCATCCTGTATTTCTCAGTACGTGATGGTGGTTGCCGATGGCGATTTTGCTGAGAAAGTGGTGGCAGTTGTTCTGCCCGTCAACGCGGCAATTGTAGTATCGCTGCAATATGCTGTCGGACGCAGACTGACGTCTGCAAACATCCGCCCGCTGATGGCTGCAGGTACACTGTTTTTTGTTATCGGTCTGGTCGGTTTTACCTTCTCTGGCAACAGCCTGCTGTTCTGGGGGATTTCAGCCGCCTTTTTCACCATTGGCGAGGTCATCTATGCACCGGGTGAATACATGCTGATCGACAACATCGCACCGGCGGGCATGAAAGCCAGTTACTTTTCCGCCCAGTCACTGGGCTGGCTTGGCGCGGCGGTAAACCCATTAGTCAGCGGGGTCATCCTGACCACTCTGCCCCCATGGTCGCTGTTTGTCGCACTGATGGTGGCGATTGTCCTTGCCTGGGCGTTAATGATAAAAGGCATGCGCGCCAAACCCTGGAGCCAACCGGCAGTCTGCTGAACATTACGGCGACAGTGCCATAACTGCACTGTCGCCTGATTCAGATGGCAACCAACCCACGCACCCCTTCTGCTGCCATGTTTTCACCTGATCCGCGTTGAATAATGCTTCCCCGCGACATTAACAGGTATTTGTCCGCAAGCTGTTCGGCAAAGTCATAAAACTGCTCCACCAGCAATATAGCCATATCACCACGATGGGCCAGTTGGCTGATAACCAGGCCAATCTCCTTAATGACCGAAGGCTGAATTCCCTCTGTTGGTTCATCGAGGATCAACAACTGCGGGCGACTGGCCAGCGCCCGGGCAATAGCTAATTGTTGCTGTTGCCCGCCCGATAAATCACCGCCCCGCCGGTATTTCATCTCCTGTAATACCGGAAACAACGCATAAATTTCATCAGGTACACGTTTTGCCTCTTGTGCTGAAAACCGGGAGAGTCCCAACAGCAGATTTTCTTCCACCGTCAGGCGAGGAAAAATATCGCGGCCCTGTGGCACATAAGCCACCCCCGCCTGCACCCGCTGATATGGCTTACGGTGAGTCATGTTTTTACCCTGCCAGATAACGCTGCCGCTGCGGGTTGGAATCAGCCCCATCAGGCACTTCAGCAGTGTTGTTTTGCCAACCCCATTACGGCCCAGCAGACATGTTACTTCACCGATACACGCCTCAAAACTCACACCGCGCAGGATATGGCTGCCGCCATAGTATTGATTTAGTTCATTTACCTGTAGCATCAGCACTCCTTAGCGTCCGAGATACACTTCAATCACCTGCTCGTTGGCCTGAACATCGCGTAGGCTCCCCTCGGCCAGCACCCGCCCCTGGTGCAATACCGTAACGTGATCAGCAATGCTTTCAACAAACCCCATATCGTGCTCAACCACCATCAGAGAATGTTTTCCGGCAAGCTGGCGAAACAGTTCAGCGGTGTATTCCGTCTCGGCATCCGTCATCCCGGCAGCCGGTTCATCCAGTAGCAGCAAATGCGGCTCCTGCACCAGCAACATACCAATCTCCAGAAATTGTTTCTGTCCATGCGAAAGGAGGCCGGCACGACGGGCGCGTTCGTTACTCAGTCGCAACAGCGTCAATATGTCATCGATGCGATCCCGCTGTTCTCCCGACAAACTCGCCCGTAAGGCACTCCAAACGGATTTATCATTTTTCATCGCCAACTCGAGGTTCTCTTCCACCGTCAACGCTTCAAATACGGTCGGTTTCTGAAATTTGCGACCAATGCCCTGGCGAGCAATGGCGATGGCGTCGAGTGATGTTAAATCAATGGATTGATCATAAATCGCCTGCCCACTTTGCGGTTTCGTTTTACCGGTGATGACATCCATCAAGGTGGTTTTTCCCGCGCCATTGGGTCCAATAACGCAGCGTAACTCTCCAACCCCAATATTGAGCGTCAAATCTGTTAGCGCCTGGAAACCATCAAAGTTAACGTTTATTTTTTCCAGTTGGAGCACCGGATCTGTTTGATTGCGAAAACGATCGCCTGGCATCTGGCGGGTAAAAAGTCCTTCATCTGGCTGCATTATTTGTCTCCCTTGCGAAAAAGACCAATCACGCCGCGAGGCAAAAACAGCGTAACGCCAATAAAAATCAGGCCGAGAAACAATTGCCAGTATTCCGGCATAATGACGGTAAACCAACTTTTAGCGCCGTTCACCAGCAGCGCGCCAAACACCGGGCCAATCAACGTACCGCGCCCACCCAGTGCGACCCAAATCGCGGCTTCAATTGAATTGGTTGGGGACATTTCACTGGGGTTAATGATGCCCACCTGCGGAACATACAACGCCCCCGCCAGCCCGCACAGGACTGCTGAGAGCGTCCACACCAGGAGTTTGAAGCCCTTTGGGTCATACCCGCAGAACATCAACCGATTTTCAGCGTCGCGAACGGCCGTCAAAATGCGGCCAAATTTACTGCGAGCCAGCGCCAACCCGATCCACAGCGCCATAACCAGCAGCACAACTGTCGCCAGGAACAACGCGATACGTGTCGTGGTCGCCGTCACCGAAAATCCCAGAATAGTGGTAAAACCGGTAAATCCGTTATTACCACCAAACCCGGTTTCGTTACGGAAGAACAGCAGCATGCCGGCAAAGGTGAGTGCCTGCGTCATGATGGAGAAATAGACGCCTTTTATTTTTGAACGGAAGGCAAACCAGCCAAACAACAACGCTAGCAAACCTGGCACCATAACAACCAGCACCATCGCCCAAAGAAAATGCTGTGTTCCCCACCAGAACCACGGAAGTTCAGTCCACGACAGGAACGACATAAACGCGGGCACCCCAGCACCAGATGCCTGGCGCATCAGGTACATCCCCATCGCATAACCGCCCAGCGCAAAGAAAATACCGTGGCCCAGCGACAGCATTCCGGCATATCCCCACACCAGATCCAGGGCGACGGCCACAATGGCATAACAGAGAATTTTCCCGACCAGTGTCAGTGTCCAGACAGATATCGCCAGCGGATGATCCGCAGGCAGAAGTGCGAGAAATGGCAGAATAATCAGTGCCAGCAGTAAAGTCAGCCCCAGCACACCGGTAATACGCGGCGCTTTGCGCGCCAGCGTTAATGTCATTGGCATCGTCATCAGTCAATGACCCTCCCTTTTAGCGCAAACAGCCCCTGCGGACGTTTTTGAATAAACAGAATAATCAGCACCAGTATCATAATTTTGCCGAGAACTGCCCCAACCTGCGGTTCGAGAATCTTGTTGAAAATCCCCAACCCAAACGCCGCCGCGACGCTCCCGGCAAGCTGTCCAACGCCACCCAGCACCACCACCAAAAATGAATCAATGATGTAGCTTTGCCCCAGTTCTGGTCCCACGTTGCCCAACTGCGATAGCGCCACCCCTCCCAGTCCGGCAATGCCGGACCCCAGACCAAACGCCAACATATCCACCCGCCCTGTGGGAACACCGCAGCAGTCAGCCATGCTGCGGTTTTGCGTCACCGCACGCACGCGCATACCCAGACGGGTTTTATTCAGCAACAACCAGGTGAAAAACAGCACCAGAATGGCAAATCCCAGTACCACAACCCGGTTCCATGGCAAAATCAGATTGGCATAGACCTGCATACCACCTGACAGCCACGCCGGGTTAGCTACCTCCAGGTTTTGCGCACCAAAGGTCATACGCACCAACTGGATCAGCATCAGGCTAATCCCCCATGTTGCCAGTAGCGTTTCAAGTGGGCGTCCGTACAAATGGCGGATCACTCCGCGCTCCAGCAGCATTCCAATTGCGGCGGTCAGCAAGAAGGCAACCGGCAGCGCAATCAGCGGATAAAAGGCTAACCACTGAGGGAAAAACTGGCTCATCAGTTGTTGCACTATCCAGGTACAGTAAGCGCCAAGCATCAGCATTTCACCGTGCGCCATATTAATGACGCCGAGCAGACCGTAGGTGATAGCCAGCCCCAGCGCCGCCAGCAATAAAATAGACCCCAGCGATAATCCCATAAACGCCTGGCCAAGCAGCTCTCCAACCTTCATTCTATGTCCGATGGTATTCAGGCTTTCGCTGGCGGCAGCGCGTACGCGCGCATCGGGTTCATGCTCCACCTGGGTGAAAGGCTGTAACCGCGCTTGTGTTTCAGGATCATTGGATGCGCCCAGCAATTCGATGGCCTGACGCCTGACTTCGGGCGAAGTACTGTTCAGTTGCAGGTTTGCCAGAGCAGCGGCAAGGGTGGATTTCACGCCAGCATCCGTCTCCTGCAGCAGCCTGTGCTGCAAAAATGGCAACATGTCTGGCAGTGCTTCACGCAGTAATGTCCGGGCGGCAGTCATTCTCAAGGTGACACTGTCACCTAAAAGTTGATGAATAGCCAATGTGCCAGCCACCAGATTACGCAGGCGGTTAGTCAGGCGGATTTTTTTTAATTCGCCGCTGGGCATGCTGGCCGCCCCCAGTGATTGCACATGCGAACCGTTCATCGTGAATGCATTTTTAGCGTCATCGGTCAGCAGGTTTTCGCCACTCAAGGCATTAAGCAAAGGTAAACGCTGCACATCGGGGTTAATCGCCCATTGTTCCAGTAATGTCGCCTGCTGTGTCCGACTGGCCGCAGCGAAAGTATCGGCATCTGTTGCCTGCGCTATCCACGGCAAAAGCCACGTCAGCAACAACACACCACGAATAAAGCGCCTGGCTTTCATGATAGCGTTCTCCTATTGGGCCCTCCCACAGGAGGGCGTAAGATCAGTTGCTGGCGGTTTTGACGGGCTGCTCAGATTTTTTATCATTCCCGGCGATATACGGGCTCCACGGTTGGGCACGGACCGTGGCATCCGTTTGCCATACCACGTTAAACTGACCGTTGTTTTCGATTTCGCCAATCATGACGGGTTTATGCAGGTGGTGGTTCGTTGTATCCATTGTCAACGTAAAGCCAGAAGGTGCAGCGAATGATTGCCCCGCCATGGCTGCGCGAACTTTATCCACATCCGTCGTCCCCGCTTTTTCAACAGCCTGCGCCCACATGTGCAGGCCAACATACGTTGCTTCCATCGGATCGTTCGTGACCACAGAATCAGCATTCGGCAGTTTGTGTGCTTTCGCATAGGCGCGGTAATCAGCGATAAATTGCTTATTGGTGGCATTATCAACGGATTCAAAATAGTTCCAGGCCGCAAGATTGCCTACCAGGGGTTTGGTATCAATACCGCGCAACTCCTCTTCTCCAACAGAGAAAGCAACGACTGGAACATCGGTCGCTTTCAGGCCCTGGTTTGCCAACTCTTTATAGAACGGAACGTTAGAGTCGCCATTAATGGTAGAGACCACTGCCGTTTTCCCCCCTGCGGAGAATTTTTTGATGCTGGCAACGATGGTCTGGTAATCGCTGTGACCAAATGGGGTATAAACTTCTTCAATGTCTTTATCCGCAACGTCTTTTGAATGCAGCCAGGCACGAAGAATTTTATTGGTTGTTCGCGGATAGACGTAGTCGGTGCCCAGCAGGAAGAAACGCTTTGCACTGCCACCGTCTTCACTCATCAGATACTCAACCGCCGGAATGGCCTGCTGATTGGGCGCTGCGCCGGTATAGAAAACGTTAGGTGACATCTCTTCACCTTCGTACTGTACGGGATAAAACAACAGGCCGTTTAACTCTTCAAATACCGGCAGTACCGATTTGCGCGAAACCGATGTCCAGCAACCAAAAACCACCGCCACTTTGTCCTGGCTTAACAACTGACGGGCTTTTTCGGCAAACAGCGGCCAGTTTGACGCCGGGTCGACCACTACCGGCTCCAGTTTTTTCCCCAGTACACCGCCTTTGGCGTTGATCTCATCAATGGTCATCAACGCCACATCCTTCAGCGGTGTTTCAGAAATAGCCATTGTCCCGGACAACGAATGCATGATGCCAACTTTAATGGTGTCGGCAGCCTGTACGCAAAAACTCATCCCCATAGCCACAACAGAGGCCGAAAGAGCAAAGGCTTTTAATAATGTACGACGCTGCATAGTTTCACTCCTGAAAGTAGACTTGCTGAAAGCTCCGGTGCTACCGGGCAGACAAAACGGTGCAAATTAAGGGTGTTCAGAAGTGATAAGGCAAAAACAGTGCCAGATATAAAAACAACAGATAATTCAAAGAATTATAAATATCATCAATGAGGCGCGGATAAAAAGAAAGCATCGTCATGACGGTAAGAGTGAAGAATTGAACCACCATGACACAGTGTTGCATTATAAACGTGCAACATATTGTGTCCGGACAACCCGACAGCTGCCACGGATTACAGGATAACATTGTGATTATTTGTTGATGGGGGTACCCGTTTCGTCACTATTATTTATTTTCTTCGACGAGAAAAGGCCATAACTTTACATTTCAGACGAAATAATCACACAGTTCACTCTTTGTTTAAGTTCGAATTGCTACTATAGTCATTAACGAGGTGAAATTAAGGTAAGAGAGGAAACTCATAGATAAAGGAGCATTTACTATGCTGGGTAATATGAATATTTTTATGGCTGTTCTGGGAATTATTTTATTTTCCGGTTTCTTGGCCGCGTATTTTAGCCACAGATGGGATGATTGATGAACGGAGATAGTCCTGCACCGAACCGGCCCCTTGTAGCGTAACTGCACAAGGGGCCATTTTTTTATCTGCTTCCCTTCCCTGAATCATTTCTCTGAATTACAGGTAAAAAAAACCGCCGGAAAACCAGCGGTAAATGCTTGCATGGATAGATTTGTGTTTTGCTTTATCCGTTATCTGGCAATTCCCTGCGAAGATAACGAATAGTCGGCTAACATATCATCGACAACCACAATGGAAGTTAAACGAAACGTAACTACAACCGATCTGCGCTGATAAAATTCACGCTCTGACGAGCGGTGCCAGTTGATCATTGGTGCCAACTAACGTGATTTTTTCTTTTTCATCCATAAACATGCAGCGATTCCTGCCTGTCTGTTTCCCCTCATACATGGCTCTGTCAGCACGTCCAAGACCGTTGTCCAGCGTTTCACCCTGTTGAACTCTGGTAATGCCAGCCGTTACCGTTATACCGATTTCGCCTTCTGGGTAAGGGATTTTTTTCTGGCCAATCAGATGACAAAGACGCAACCCTGCCTGGCACGCCTGCTCGTCCGTTTTGGTTCGGATGATGACAATGAATTCCTCACCACCATAGCGATAGGCAACCTCATCGTATCGAGTCCATGATAATAAATTTGACGCCAGGTTACGCAATACCATGTCACCAACCAGATGCCCGTAGGTATCATTAACATGTTTAAAGCGGTCGATATCCAGCAACAATATGTACAGGTTAAGCGGCTCAGCATCGAGTAACTGCTGATCAAACGACTCATCAAGCATTCTTCTGCCAGGCAAACCTGTTAAGACATCAATATTACTGCGAATAGTCAGTAAATATATTTTGTAGTCCATGACCGCAGACGTAAATGCCAGTAACGCATCCTGGAAACTGTCGAAATGCCATGAATGGCTACGCTCTTCCACGATTGCCAAGAGCAATTCCTTGCCTAACAAATGCATTTTCTCGTGAGTCGCGTTAATCTTGCTGACATAACTACATTCATCATCATCGTGCTGTGGATGGTCTTTGAGCCACTGCCCAAATTGACAAACGAAGTGAGCGTCATCGCCCGTAATATCAGGCTGAGTAACGTCTGATGACACCACACAGCGAAACATTTTCACTAGCCACTTATAATGAGCATCAATTGATTTGTTAAGTCCGATTAAAATTGCATCTATTTCCTTCGTTCTTCTGATCATCACGGTTTCCTTCCCTGTATGAACATTTAGACATGGGTATTTTAGCGCCAAAAAGGAAAACTTATGTAAATTTTTTAATAGTAATTAATGCTAAGGAAAGTAAATAAAG
>NZ_JANEWL010000046.1:0-33514 GCF_028069815.1 Citrobacter sp. Awk 2 | reverse complement strand
GTTGTTAACAGTTAATTATAACCTCGCAACTTTCGAAATCTTCTACTAAAGACCCTTCAAAACTCACCGTCGGGGGAGTACATTGTTCTGTGCTGACTTCCACGGCAGGGAGTGGCATTCACAGCTAAAAAGGTCAAGATTCATGTCCCCCATTGAAAAATCCAGCAAATTAGAAAATGTCTGTTATGACATTCGTGGCCCGGTTCTGAAGGAAGCAAAGCGCCTGGAAGAAGAAGGCAATAAAGTTCTGAAACTCAACATCGGCAACCCTGCGCCATTCGGGTTTGAAGCACCAGATGAAATTCTGGTCGATGTGATACGCAACTTGCCTACCGCACAAGGGTATTGCGATTCAAAAGGTCTTTATTCAGCCCGCAAAGCGATCATGCAGCATTACCAGGCCCGCGGGATGCGCGATGTTACCGTGGAGGACATTTATATCGGTAACGGCGTTTCTGAATTAATCGTTCAGGCGATGCAGGCGTTGCTGAACAGTGGGGACGAAATGCTGGTTCCTGCGCCTGATTACCCGCTGTGGACAGCGGCAGTATCGCTCTCTGGCGGTAATGCCGTGCACTACCTGTGTGATGAATCATCAGACTGGTTCCCGGACCTTGATGATATTCGGGCAAAAATCACCCCGCGCACGCGAGGGATCGTCATCATCAACCCAAACAACCCTACCGGCGCTGTCTACTCCAAAGAGCTGCTGATGGAGATTGTTGAGATTGCTCGCCAGAACAACCTCATTATCTTTGCTGACGAGATTTATGACAAAATTCTCTATGATGATGCCGAGCATCACTCAATTGCGGCAATGGCCCCGGATCTGCTGACTATTACCTTCAACGGCCTGTCAAAAACTTACCGTGTCGCGGGGTTCCGTCAGGGCTGGATGGTACTGAACGGACCGAAGAAACATGCCAAAGGGTATATTGAAGGTCTTGAAATGCTGGCCTCCATGCGTTTATGCGCCAACGTTCCAGCGCAACACGCCATTCAAACCGCGCTGGGTGGATACCAGAGCATCAGCGAATTTATCATGCCAGGCGGACGTTTGTATGAACAGCGCAACCGGGCCTGGGAATTACTTAATGATATTCCGGGCGTTTCCTGTGTGAAACCGCACGGTGCTCTGTATATGTTCCCGAAAATTGATGCCAAACGCTTCAATATTCACGATGACCAGAAAATGGTACTCGATTTCCTGCTGCAGGAAAAAGTCCTGCTGGTCCAGGGCACTGCATTCAACTGGCCGTGGCCGGATCACTTCCGTATCGTCACGCTACCGCGTATTGATGATATTGAAATGTCGCTGAGCAAGTTTGAGCGTTTCCTGTCCGGTTATCACCAGCTGTAATCATGCAAAGTGCTACCGGGTTTGCATCCGGTAGCACTCTCTGCGCAAAATACCGTTACTGAAGTCACAGAGTAAGGGTCGTTATGAAGCAGAGCCACTTTTTTGCCCACTTATCCCGTCTGAAGCTCATCAACCGCTGGCCGCTGATGCGTAACGTACGCACCGAAAACGTCTCCGAACATAGCCTGCAGGTCGCCATGGTCGCCCATGCACTGGCCGCGATTAAGAACCGGAAATTTGGTGGTCAGGTTAACGCAGAGCGCATCGCGCTACTGGCGATGTACCACGACGCTTCCGAAGTACTGACCGGCGACCTCCCTACCCCGGTAAAATACTTCAACTCACAAATTGCTCAGGAATATAAAGCCATTGAGAAAATTGCCCAGCAGAAGCTGGTCGATATGGTTCCGGATGAATTACGCGATATCTTTGCGCCATTAATTGATGAGCACGCCAGCAGCGATGAAGAGAGATCGATTGTGAAGCAGGCCGATGCCCTGTGCGCCTATCTGAAATGTCTGGAAGAGCTTTCGGCCGGTAACAACGAGTTTCTGCTGGCGAAAACACGGCTGGAAAAAACGCTGGAGTCACGGCGTAGTGAAGAGATGGACTATTTTTTAGCGGTCTTTGTCCCAAGCTTCCATCTGTCGCTGGATGAAATCAGTCAGGATTCACCGCTGTAAGTTTGTGGCGACGCTACCTTTGTAGGCCGGATAAGATCCGGCATCGTGCGCCATCATGCCTGATGGCGCTACGCTTATCAGGCCTACAAGACTGGAGACGCTAAACGATCCCGTAGGCCAGATAAGGCGTAGCCGCCATCCGGCGCATAATAAAAATCAAAATGGGAACAGCATCGGGATCATCACCACACACACCGCCATCACGATCACCGTAAATGGCACCCCAATTTTCACAAAGTCGCTAAAGCTGTAGTTACCCGGTCCCAACACCAGCGTGTTGACAGGTGATGAGACTGGCGTCATAAAGGCTGCAGATGCCGCCATCGCAATGACCATCGCAAAAGGATACGGCGAAACCCCCATCGACTTCGCCGCCGCCAGCGCAATTGGTGCCATCAGCACCGCTGTTGCAGTATTTGAGATAAATAAGCCAATGGTCGCGCACAGGACAAACAGACAACCCAGCATCATGTACGGGCCATATCCCCCACCGACGTCCATGAGTCCTTTTACCACCAGATCGACACCGCCGGTTTTTTGTAAAGCCAGCGCGAAAGGCATCATCCCAACGATCAAAATAATGCTTGGCCAGTGGATCGCCTTATAGGCGCTCTCTGCATCAATACACCGGAATTTCCCCATCAGCAGGCAGGCGATAATTGCGGCCACCGTATTGGGTATTTCATCCGTCAGCATTAACGCAACCATCAGAACCAGGCAGAAAATCGCGTGGGGGGCCTGACTGTGTGCCGGAGACGCTTCACTGACTTCAACCGGCATGTTCAACACCACAAAATCGCGGCCTTTTTTCCCAAGCGCGGTGATGAGTTTCCAGTTACCCACCACCAGAATGATATCGCCCATCAGCAACGGTTCATCCACCACCGCGCCGTCCATCGCCGTACCATCACGCTTCACCCCGACGACGTTCAGGCCGTAACGTGTACGAAACGCGATTTCCCGTACCGTTTTACCGATCAGTTCTGATTCAGGGATCAACGAAATCTCAGCCATCCCCACATCGAGCGCCTGTTCGGAAAAATACTCGCCGCGCAACACCATCGGCTCCAGCAATTGTTCACTGCAGAATTCGCGCAGATCGACATCGGCCGCGGACATATCAATGAGCAAAACGTCGCGGGCACGGAACTCAGAAACCCCATTAACGTCCACAATCACGCGCCGAAAGCGACGCCAGCGTTCAACACCAATAACGTTTGCCCCATAGCGCTCACGCAGCTTCAGGTCGTCAAGACGCTGGCCAATCATCGGCGAGCCTGGACGAATCGCCAGGCGGCGGGCGCGCCCCGTCAGACGATACTCTTTGATAAGATCGCGAAAGGTCCGGCGTTTCCAGCCATCCCCCTGCTGCCCGGCATCATCGCCCTTCAGCATAAAACGCATCAACAGCATGTAAATAATGCCGAGCACCAGAACAACCAGCCCCAACGGAGTCACGCTGAAAAAACTGAAACCGTTTAGCCCTTCGCGCAGTAACTCACTGTTGACGACCAGGTTCGGTGGCGTCGCCACCAGCGTCATCATGCCGCTGATAAGCCCCGCGAAGCTAAGCGGCATCATCAGGCGTGAAGGAGAGGTTTGCATGCGCATAGATACGCTTAAAACAACAGGAATAAAAATCGCGACTACACCGGTGGAACTCATAAAAGCGCCGAGCCCGGCGACGGTGATCATCAGCAAAATCAGCATCTTAACTTCACTACTACCGGCAACCTTCACCAGCCAGGCCCCCATCACCGTTGCCACCCCGGTACGCACCAGGCCGTCCCCAATGATAAATAAGGCCGCTATCAAAATAACGTTAGGATCGCTGAAACCAGAAAAAGCCTCTGAGATGCTCAGTGTTCCACTCAGAACAAAGGCAATGATGACCAACAGAGCAACTGCATCCATACGCACTCTGCCAGTGGCAAACAAAACGACGGCAATCGCCAACAATGAGAGAACCCATATCAATTCACCGTTCACAACATATCCTTGTTAAATGAGAGGGATGGATTGAGTTTGCCATAAAAAAGCCCCAACAGTCTGGGGCTAAATCACGATCAGGTATTTCTTATAACGACCACATTTCCGTTGGGTTGCTTGGTCACGGAAATCTGTTCCAGACTGGTCAACGAAAAGTCGACCTCATCCAGACGCGGCGTGTCCGACGGCGCGTTGACCGCGATCACATGACATCCGGCAGCCAGGCCAGAGAGTACCCCAGCGGGCGCATCTTCAACCACCGCACACTCCTGCGGTGCAAGACCTAGCAGTTGAGCGCCTAACAGATATGCATCTGGCTCTGGTTTGCCTCTCTTTACCCGCTCAGCAGTGACAAACACTTCAGGCGCGGGAAGGCCAGCAACACGATGGCGTGCCCGCGCAACGGGCATCGACCCCGAGGTCACAATCGCCCAAGGGATACCCGCTTTATTCAGGTGATTGAGTAAATCAATCGCCCCGGGTAGCGCGGTGATTCCATCCGTTTCAGTCGCTTCGATATGCTCCAGACGCGTGAATTCCGCCGCAATCTCCGCGTCAGACTTGCCAGGCATAAAGTGCCGCAAGGAGGTAATTGCCTGCTTGCCGTGAATAAAACCGAGTACCTCGTCATGATCGAGACCAAAACGATCGGCCCAGTTACACCACGCACGTTCTACGGCTGGTAAGGAATCGACCAGCGTCCCATCCAGATCAAACAGAAAGCCTTTGCACTGCACGCTCGCCCCCTCAGGCATTAATGATTTGGTTAATTTCATTCGCGCTCAGGTGATACTGACGCGGGCAGGAGTGCCAGACATTCAGCATGCGCTGATATTTTTCCCACATTGGGGTCTGAGCGTTGAAGCCATGTGTACCGGCATCAAAGTGGGTGTAACGGCCTTCCACGTTCACCATAAAACGAACATACCCGAGGAAACGGGCTTCCGTTGCGGCATCAAAGCCAAGGAACGTCACGCGGCGTTCATCAATAGCCTGTGCATCTTTAAGATTAGTCCAGGACACGTGTAATGCGTGATACATCTCCATAATATCGATAATCGTACGACAGGTTTCTTCCGTCAGCTCACCAAACTCACGATCCAGCTCGCGCATCTGCAAGCCGTAACCGCGTTCAATAATCGTCTGCAAACGACGATAACGCTCGGCGTTGGTCGGATCGAGCATGGTCATCATTTTGTACTGGTTCGACAAAATAAGACGTTGAGCGTTGGTCATTTCCATTTGGGACTCCTGTATCACTACTACTGCGATGAAAAAAAAGAAGGCAACTTGTGCCTTCTTTTATATGCGTAATCAGGGGTCAATTACAAATCATCGAGGAAAGTTTTATCCAGTTGTTTGAAGGCGCGCTTAAGCGTGTCAGCCAGCGCCTGATAATCAGGCTTTCCTTCTACCGGCGACAACGCCTGTCCGGCTTCTTGTAATTTCCCACGAACTTCGTAGAACCAGTTGAGAATCGAAGGCGGCAGTGGTGTAACGGAACGTTTACCCAGCCACCACATGCCCTGCATTGGCAGGCTGAGCGCAAACAGCGCCGTTGCCACAGCCGGTCCCAACTGGCCACCTAACGCAATTTGCCAGCATAACGTGAAGACGGCGATAGGTGGCATAAAGCGAATCGCATATCGCGTCATGCGGATCACGCGATTCTCAACAAACACAGGCGCCAGGCGCTTTTCCATTGGCCACGTCTTTGCGTAGTGCTGTCCCCGGCGAAACAAGCTAAAAAAATTGACGGAGCGATTATCCGGTGTCGACATGGCGGTTACCTCAACTTCACATATAAAAATTAAAAAATTTGTGCAAAACAACAACTGCAAAGGACATCGTTCAAAACATTTTGTCTTTGATACCCACATTCAGGTATCCTGTGCCGGCCTGTAAGGCCTTTAGTCCAAAATCATTGAGTCGTCAAATTGGCATACAGTATGCCATTGGCTGAAAAATACGCAAAATGGCATAGACTCAAAGGTATTTATTCCATCGTGCCCAAAAAGACCCTGGCGCATGATGTTAATCATAAACGTCGGTGTCATCATGCGCTACGCTCTATGACTCCCTGACGTTTTTTTAGCCACGTATCATAAATAGGTACTTCCATGTCGAGTAAGTTAGTACTGGTTCTGAACTGCGGTAGCTCCTCACTGAAATTTGCCATCATCGATGCAGTAAACGGTGAAGAATACCTCTCTGGTTTAGCCGAATGTTTCCATCTCCCAGAAGCACGTATCAAGTGGAAAATGGACGGCGGTAAACAAGAAGCGGCTTTAGGTGCAGGCGCCGCTCACAGTGAAGCGCTGAACTTTATCGTTAACACTATTCTGGCACAAAAACCAGAATTGTCCGCGCAATTGACTGCAATTGGTCACCGTATCGTACACGGCGGCGAGAAGTATACCAGCTCCGTGGTTATTGACGATTCCGTTATCCAGGGCATCAAAGATTCCGCCTCTTTCGCACCGCTGCACAACCCGGCTCACCTGATCGGTATCGCAGAAGCGCTGAAATCCTTCCCAAGCCTGAAAGACAAAAACGTGGCTGTGTTCGACACCGCGTTCCATCAGACTATGCCGGAAGAATCTTACCTCTACGCTCTGCCGTACAGCCTGTACAAAGAGCATGGCGTTCGTCGTTACGGCGCGCACGGTACCAGCCACTTCTTCGTGACTCAGGAAGCGGCAAAAATGCTGAACAAACCGGTTGATGAACTGAACATCATCACTTGCCATCTGGGCAACGGCGGTTCTGTTTCTGCAATCCGTAATGGTAAATGTGTTGATACCTCCATGGGTCTGACCCCGCTGGAAGGTCTGGTGATGGGTACGCGTTCCGGTGACATCGACCCGGCGATTATCTTCCACCTGCACGACACCCTGGGCATGAGCGTTGACCAGATCAACAAAATGCTGACCAAAGAGTCTGGCCTGCTGGGTCTGACCGAAGTCACCAGCGACTGCCGTTATGTTGAAGATAACTACACCACCAAAGAAGACGCTAAACGTGCAATGGACGTTTACTGCCACCGTCTGGCGAAATACATCGGTTCCTACACCGCGCTGATGGATGGTCGTCTGGATGCGGTTGTCTTCACCGGTGGCATTGGTGAAAACGCAGCGATGGTTCGTGAACTGTCTCTGGGCAAACTGGGCGTTCTGGGCTTCGAAGTTGACCACGAACGTAACCTGGCCGCACGTTTCGGCAAATCTGGTTTCATCAACAAAGAAGGTACCCGTCCTGCGGTGGTTATCCCAACCAACGAAGAACTGGTTATCGCGCAAGACGCGAGCCGTCTGACTGCCTGATTTCACACCGCCAGCTACACCCTAAATAATTCGAGTTGCAGGAAGGCGGCGACGTAGCGAATCCCAGGAGCGTACATTAGTACGTGACTGGGGTGAGCGAAGAAAGCCAACGCACATGCAACTTGAAGTATGACGGGAGCTGGTGGTGCCGTTTTGTCTCCCGCCTGAAATTGGCGGTAACGAAAGAGGATAAACCGTGTCCCGTATTATTATGCTGATCCCTACCGGAACCAGCGTCGGCCTGACCAGCGTCAGCCTTGGCGTGATCCGTGCTATGGAACGCAAAGGCGTTCGTCTGAGCGTCTTTAAGCCAATCGCTCAACCTCGTGCCGGTGGCGATGCACCAGACCAGACTACCAGCATCGTGCGTGCTAACTCCTCTCTGCCAGCCGCTGAGCCGCTGAAGATGAGCCACGTGGAATCTCTGCTGTCCAGCAATCAGAAAGATGTGCTGATGGAAGAGATTATCGCGAACTACCACGCGAACACCAAAGATGCTGAAGTTGTACTGGTTGAAGGCCTGGTCCCAACCCGTAAACATCAGTTCGCCCAGTCTCTGAACTACGAAATCGCGAAAACGCTGAACGCGGAAATCGTCTTCGTGATGTCTCAGGGCACCGATACTCCGGAACAGCTGAACGAGCGTATTGAACTGACTCGCAGCAGCTTCGGCGGCGCGAAAAATACCAACATCACCGGCGTTATCGTTAACAAACTGAACGCACCGGTTGATGAGCAGGGCCGTACCCGCCCGGATCTGTCCGAGATTTTCGACGACTCTTCCAAAGCGAAAGTGATCAAAGTTGATCCGGCTAAGCTGCAAGAATCCAGCCCGCTGCCAGTACTGGGCGCGGTGCCGTGGAGCTTCGATCTGATCGCAACGCGTGCAATCGATATGGCGCGTCACCTGAACGCTACCATCGTTAACGAAGGCGATATCAATACCCGTCGCGTGAAATCCGTAACGTTCTGCGCACGCAGCATTCCGCACATGCTGGAACACTTCCGTGCAGGTTCCCTGTTGGTAACGTCCGCCGATCGTCCTGACGTGCTGGTTGCAGCATGCCTGGCGGCAATGAACGGCGTAGAAATCGGCGCCCTGCTGCTGACTGGCGGCTACGAAATGGACGCGCGCATCAACAAACTGTGCGAACGTGCATTCGAAACTGGCCTGCCGGTATTCATGGTGAACACCAACACCTGGCAGACCTCTCTGAGCCTGCAGAGCTTCAACCTGGAAGTGCCGGTTGACGATCACGAGCGCATCGAGAAAGTTCAGGAATACGTTGCAAACTACATCAACGCTGACTGGATTGAATCTCTGACCGCGACCTCTGAGCGCAGCCGTCGTCTGTCTCCGCCAGCGTTCCGTTATCAGCTGACCGAACTGGCGCGTAAAGCCGGTAAACGTGTTGTTCTGCCAGAAGGTGACGAACCGCGTACTGTTAAAGCAGCGGCTATCTGTGCTGAACGTGGGATCGCAACCTGCGTACTGCTGGGTAACCCGGATGAGATCACCCGTGTTGCCGCGTCTCAGGGCGTTGAGCTGGGTGCTGGCGTAGAAATCGTTGACCCGGATGTGGTTCGCGAAAGCTACGTTGCTCGCCTGGTCGAACTGCGTAAAAACAAAGGCATGACCGAAACCGTTGCTCGCGAACAACTGGAAGACAACGTGGTTCTCGGTACTCTGATGCTGGAACAAGACGATGTTGACGGTCTGGTTTCTGGTGCCGTGCACACGACTGCAAACACCATTCGCCCACCGCTGCAGCTGATTAAAACTGCGCCGGGTAGCTCTCTGGTGTCTTCTGTGTTCTTCATGCTGCTGCCGGATCAGGTTTATGTTTACGGCGACTGCGCGATCAACCCAGATCCGACCGCAGAACAGCTGGCAGAAATCGCGATTCAGTCTGCTGATTCCGCGATTGCCTTCGGCATCGAACCACGCGTTGCAATGCTCTCCTACTCCACCGGTACATCTGGTGCAGGTAGCGATGTAGAGAAAGTACGTGAAGCAACGCGTCTGGCGCAGGAAAAACGTCCAGACCTGATGATCGACGGTCCTCTGCAGTACGATGCGGCTGTTATGGCTGATGTAGCAAAATCCAAAGCGCCGAACTCTCCGGTTGCAGGTCGCGCTACCGTGTTCATCTTCCCGGATCTGAACACCGGTAACACCACCTACAAAGCGGTACAACGTTCTGCTGACCTGATCTCCATCGGGCCGATGCTGCAGGGTATGCGTAAGCCGGTGAACGACCTGTCTCGTGGCGCGCTGGTAGACGATATCGTCTACACCATCGCTCTGACCGCGATCCAGTCTTCCCAGCAGCAGTAATCTGCTGTGTACGCCGGATGGTGACCTAAACGCATCCGTTGCGACCTACATAGCGTGATTCTTGAAACCGGAAATAGCTGATATTTCCGGTTTTTTTATGCCCGTCCCTTTCATTAACAAATTCTGAAATATTTGCTTAGATGCGCTGCATCAATGAATAACTATTCTCCTGTTTGCATACTTAGCCTCTTTGCTTTGCAACAGGGATAGTCCTTTATGTCTGCAGTAACAGAATCACAACCCGCGAAAAAATGGGCCATGCCCGACACGCTGGTCATTATTTTTTTCGTCGCCATTTTAACCAGTCTGGCAACATGGGTCGTTCCCGTCGGAATGTTCGACAGCCAGGAAGTGCAGTACCAGGTCGATGGACAAACCAAAACGCGTAAAGTGGTCGATCCCCACTCTTTTCGTATTCTGACCAACGATGTGGGTGAAGAGCAATATCACCGGGTTAAGTTCTTCACCACCGGCGATGAAAGCCCTGGTCTGATGAATTTTCCGTTTGAAGGGTTAACCTCCGGTTCAAAATTTGGCACCGCCGTTGGCATCATTATGTTTATGCTGGTGATTGGTGGTGCATTCGGCATCGTAATGCGCACAGGAACCATCGATAACGGCATCCTGGCGCTGATCCGTCATACACGGGGTAATGAGGTCTTGTTTATCCCGGTACTGTTTATTCTCTTCTCGTTAGGCGGTGCCGTCTTTGGGATGGGGGAAGAAGCGGTCGCCTTCGCCATTATCATTGCGCCGCTAATGGTGCGGTTAGGTTACGACAACATCACCACCGTTCTGGTGACCTATATTGCCACCCAAATTGGCTTTGCCAGCTCATGGATGAACCCATTCTGTGTGGTTGTCGCACAGGGTATTGCGGGTGTGCCCGTGCTCTCGGGTTCGGGTCTGCGCATCGTCGTGTGGGTTGTGGCAACGATGATCGGCCTGACGTTCACGCTGGCCTACGCGGCACGTATCAAGAAGAACCCATTGCTGTCCCGGGTGCATGAATCGGACCGTTTCTTCCGTGAGCAGCAGGACGAGGTCGTCGAGCGACGTTTCACACTGGGTGACTGGCTGGTCCTGATCGTGTTGACCGCAGTGATGATTTGGGTGGTCTGGGGCGTTATCGTCAACGCGTGGTTCATTCCTGAAATTGCCAGTCAGTTTTTCACCATGGGGCTGGTGATTGGCATTATCGGGGTTGTTTTTCGACTCAACGGTATGACGGTCAATATCATGGCCTCCTCGTTTACTGAGGGTGCGCGAATGATGATCGCGCCTGCCCTGTTGGTCGGCTTTGCCAAGGGAATATTACTGCTGGTTGGTAATGGCGAAGCGGGTGATGCCAGTGTGTTAAATACCCTGCTGCACAGTATCGCCAACGGTATCAGTGGCCTGGACAACGCGATTGCGGCCTGGTTTATGCTGCTTTTCCAGGCTGTGTTTAACTTCTTTGTCACATCCGGTTCGGGTCAGGCAGCACTGACTATGCCGCTACTGGCACCACTGGGCGATCTGGTAGGGGTCAACCGCCAGGTCACCGTGTTGGCTTTTCAGTTTGGTGACGGCTTCAGTCATATTATCTACCCAACCTCTGCGTCGCTGATGGCGACATTAGGGGTATGTCGGGTGGACTTCCGCAACTGGTTGAAGGTGGGTGCCACGCTGCTGGGCCTGCTGTTTATTATGTCCAGCGTAGTGGTTATTGGTGCGCAAATGATGGGCTACCATTAAACAACAAGGCCGGATAATGCACATCAGCGGCTTATCCGGCCTACAACGAGTCCCGATCCGTCATCCAGGATCGGCGGCGCTGAGTTTACTCAGCTTCTTCGTGTTTTTCGGCTTTCGCACTTTCATTCTTGGCATTGCGTGTCATCCACAGCGCCAGTGCTTTCAGTGAGTCCGGTGTAAATTCATCACAGCGCGCGGTAATTTCTTCCGGCGTCAGCCAGCACACTTCACTAATCTCTTCTTCCTGCAGCGCAAACGGTCCGTGAGAAACGCAGCTAAACAGCCCGCCCCAGACGCGACAGTTCTGGTCTTCAAAATAAAACTGACCGTGCTCGGCAAACGGGACACCGGCAATGCCCAATTCTTCTTCCGCTTCACGACGCGCGGAGTCCAGAAGCTGCTCATCAGCCTGCACAACCCCTCCCGCGGTAGCATCCAGCATACCGGGCATAAAGTCCTTTGTCTCAGTGCGACGTTGAACCAGAATTTTACCCATACCATCGTGTACAACGATATACGTTGCACGGTGGCGCAAGCATTGTGCCCGCATTTGTTCCCGGCTGGATTGTGCGATGACTTCATTGTCTTCATTCACAATATCCACCCATTCAGTACTTGCCAAACGACGCTGTTCCACCATCAGGAAACCTTCTTTTTTCTAGCGCTCTTACGGCGCGTTTACGTTTGTGGGGTAAATTACGGATTAATCTCGACCTGCGCAATAATACTTTGATCATTGAGTGCCATCACGCTGAGAACATTATCATCCAGAATCCCGTAGCTTGCCGTAAATCCCCCTTTCGGGATGCTTACCGAACCTGGATTAAACTGGTAGATATCCCCACGTCGCTCTGCCACCGGCAAATGCGTATGCCCATAAACCAGCACATCGCCGGCGTTGAGCGGTGGTAAGTTATCCGGACCAAAAAGATGTCCGTGCGTCAGAAAGAGTCGCTGGCTGTCAGTCAGAATTTGCTGCCACGGCGCGGTTATTGGAAAATGCAGGAGCATCTGATCCACTTCGCTGTCGCAATTTCCACGCACTGCAATTATCCGCGACGCCTGCTCATTCAAACGCTCGGCGACCTGTGCTGGCGCGTAGCCCTCTGGCAACGCATTACGCGGCCCATGGTTCAATACATCGCCCAGTATCACCAGCCATTGCGCACCACTTTGGGTAAACCGTTCAAGTACGCATTCCGTAGCCGGCAACGAACCATGAATGTCCGATGCGAACATCAGTTTCATCACTCACCCCTCGTTGAAAAATACCTTTCAATGATACTGGATTACGCCCCTACTTTCAGCAGGAACGCTTCGCTGAAAGCGCGATAAAACGTTGTACCGAAGCGCGCTGCCACTGGAAGGTGGCATACTCCGCGAGCTGTTCTGGTACATCATCGCCATTCAGAACCAATCGATTAAGCATTAGCGCCAAATCGCTGTCTGCGATACACCATTCACCAAACAAATTCTGCTTACCTTGCGCCAGTAAACTGCCCGCCGTGGCAAACAATTTTTCCGCACTGGCCCTTCCTGCTTCCGTCAACGGACCTTTCTTCACGCCACCAAAAACCACATCCGTCGAACGCTCTTCCCGGATAGGCATCAGATCGCTACGGAGCCAGGCCTGAACCTGGCGGGCACGAGCCCGTTTTTGTAGATCGTGCGGATAAATACGCTCCCATTGCGGTGGAGCGAAACGCTCTTCCAGGAACTCGGCAATCGCCGAGGATTCACTCAGTTCAAAACCGTCAATGTCCAGAACCGGTACACGACGCGTCAGCGCATACCCTTGCCATGAAGGTTGCAAGTGTTCACCACTATTGAGGTCGACAGTTTTCAGCGTAAAAGGCAGCCCTTTCTCTTGCAGAGCGACATAAACAGACAGCACATAAGGGGAGAAAAAATTGGCATCTGACCACAGCGTAATTGCAGGTTTGCTCATAATGTCCTCTGAAGTGTATTGGCTTGCTTTCAAAATATAGAGTCTTTCTCTCGCTGTCACTTGATGAAAACTCACGCACGTCAGCAGCTTCTATACTTGTAGTGACCCGGTTCATGACAAAACGGACGCTGAAAATGATCGACCTCTACTACACTCCATCGCCAAACGGGCACAAAATCACACTGTTTCTCGAAGAGACACAGTTAAAGTACCGCCTGATACATGTAGATATCAGCAGAGGCAGCCAGTTCCGCCCTGACTTTTTGCAGATTTCACCGAATAATAAAATTCCGGCCATCATCGACTGCGCCCCGGAGGATGGTGGAAAACCCATTAGCCTGTTTGAGTCTGGTGAGATTTTACTCTACCTGGCGGAAAAGAGCGGTAAGCTACTCAGCGGTGAATTACGCGAGCGCCACACCACGCTGCAGTGGCTCTTCTGGCAGGTTAGCGGACTTGGGCCAATGCTGGGACAAAATCATCACTTCAGCCACTTCGCACCGCAGACCATCCCCTACGCTATTGAACGGTATCAGGTGGAAACCCAGCGACTGTACAACGTCATGAATAAACGTCTGGAAATATCACCCTGGCTGGGTGGCGATCATTACAGCATTGCCGACATTGCCTGCTGGCCGTGGATTAATCTCCACCAGCGCCAGCGTATCGACCTCGACAACTATCCGGCGGTCAATAACTGGTACGAACGAATCCGTACTCGTCCCGCAACAGAACGGGCGATGCAGCAAGCGCAGAGCGAGAAAAGTTAACGCGATTCGGTTCTCGTGTATCATGAAAAGGTTCATACATGGAGGAAACCTGCAATGTCACAACCTGACGCAATTATTCGTATAAAAAACCTTCGTCTGCGCACTTTTATCGGCATTAAAGAAGAGGAGATCCTGAACCGACAGGATATCGTCATCAATATTGCCATCCACTATCCCGCAGACAAAGCCCGGACCAGTGAAGATATCAACGACGCGCTGAATTATCGCACCATCACCAAGAGCATCATTTCGCACGTTGAGAGTAACCGCTTCTCATTGTTGGAAAAATTAACGCAAGATGTGCTCGATATCGCACGCGAACATCACTGGGTCACTTATGCTGAAGTGGAGATCGATAAACTTCACGCATTGCGTTACGCCGACTCCGTTTCCATGACATTGAGCTGGCAGCGCTAAACGTAACCCGGGAGGCGACATGCAGATTCTGATTACCGGCGGTACTGGCCTGATTGGACGTCATTTGATCCCCTGCCTGCTGGAACTGGGGCATCAGATTACCGTAGTGACACGTACTCCTGATAAGGCTCGTCAGATTCTGGACTCCCGGGTCACGCTATGGAAAGGGCTGGAAGAGCAGCAAAACCTCGATGGCATTGATGCTGTCATCAATCTTGCCGGAGAACCTATCGCTGACAAACGCTGGAGCGCTGAGCAAAAAGAGCGTTTGTGCCAGAGCCGCTGGGGGATTACGCAGAAACTGGTCGATTTAATCAAGGTCAGCGACACGCCGCCTGCCGTACTCATCTCTGGTTCCGCTACGGGATACTACGGCGATCTGGGTGAAGTCGTTGTGACGGAAGAAGAACCGCCACACAATGAATTCACCCATAAGTTGTGCGCCCGGTGGGAACAGATCGCCAGCGCTGCGCAAAGCGACAGAACGCGCGTATGTTTGCTGCGTACTGGCGTTGTATTGGCCTCTACGGGCGGGATCCTCGCTAAGATGGTCCCACCGTTTCGTCTGGGGCTTGGCGGTCCTATCGGTAATGGGCGTCAATACCTGGCCTGGATCCATGTTGACGATATGGTCAACGGGATTATCTGGCTGCTGGACAACGAGCTGCGCGGTCCCTTCAACATGGTTTCGCCATACCCGGTTCGCAATGAGCAGTTTGCCCATGCGCTGGGTCATGCCCTAAACCGCCCGGCGATCCTGCGCGTTCCAGCGGCCGCTATGCGGCTGCTGATGGGCGAATCCTCGGTGCTGGTCCTCGGGGGTCAGCGTGCGTTGCCCAAACGCCTGGAAGCGGCCGGTTTTGCGTTTCGTTGGTACGATTTGGAAGAAGCGCTGGCCGATGTCATCCGATAATGTCTGATATCCCTTCACTGTTGCCATTGTGGTGGTATGGTTAAAAAACCGAATACCACGATGGCGACGTTATGGCGATAATATCAACACCCCGACTTACCCTCTCTTTGTACCAACTCGCTGACTGGCCTTTTTTCCAGCGGCTACGAGAAAATCCTGACGTCATGCGTTTCATGGGGGATATCGCCCCAACCAAAGATACTCGCCTGCTCTTCGCCAGACGCCTTTCCGCTCGACATACCTTTGTTATCCGTGAGCACAACAACACGACGCAACTGGGCGATATTGGCTTACAGATAAGCCATCTTTATCCTCAGGAAGCGGATATTGGCTACGCCATCACGCCACGGGCGCAAGGAAAAGGTATTGCCAGCGAAGCCGTACGTGCCGTGTGCGATTATGCCTTTCAACAGGCTGGCGTAACGGCGATAAATGCCTATGTATTAGCCGGGAATACCGGATCGATACGCATTCTGGAAAAAACAGGATTTATACGCACTCAGGTGCTTGAAAAAGCCTATGAAGTGAACGGCATAGCGCATGACGACTGGGTTTATCGTCTGGAGTACAGCGCGTTAAAACGGTAGGCCCGGCAAGCATAGCGCCTCCGGGCAACTCAATTACTTCAGCGATCCTTTAAGGAACTGCTGTAAACGCGGGCTTTGTGGGTTCCCGAACACCTGCTCCGGATTGCCCTCTTCTTCAATTTTTCCCTGATGCAGGAAAATAACGTGTGAGGATACGTGGCGGGCAAACCCCATTTCATGCGTCACGACCACCATGGTTTTCCCCTCCTCAGCCAGCTGTTGCATGATGCGCAGCACTTCGCCGACCAGCTCTGGGTCTAGCGCCGAGGTGGGTTCATCAAACAGCAGAACTTCCGGCTCCATCGCCAGCGCACGGGCAATTGACACACGCTGCTGCTGACCGCCGGACAGATGCACCGGGTATTTCCCCTGCGCGCGCTCATCAATACCGACTTTGGCCAGATACTTCACCGCACGCTCGCGGGCTTCATGCTTGCTCAGCCCCAGCACCTGGATAGGTGCTTCCATGACGTTTTCCAGCACCGTCATGTGACTCCACAGGTTGAAGTGCTGAAAAACCATCGTCAGTCGCGTACGTAACAGACGCAGCTGATTTTTATCTGCAACCTTCAACTGACCGTCTTTGTCGCGTACCAGACCAATATTCTGACCGCTAACCACAATCGTTCCGGCGCTCGGTTTTTCCAGAAAGTTAATGCAGCGCAGGAAGGTACTTTTACCTGAACCTGACGAACCAATAATGCTGATAACATCACCCGCATTGGCCTGCAGCGATACCCCTTTCAGCACTTCATGTTCGCCGTAGTGCTTATGTAAATCGATAACGTTTAATTTATTCTCAGGCATCGTGTTACTCGAACTATTTAGAGGATACATGCTGCAACCAGCGTTTTTCCGCTTTACGGAACAAACTGATCAGGACATACGAAATCATCAAATACAGTACAGCGGCAATACCGAATGCGGTAAATGGCTGGTAGGTTGCCGAGTTGATGTCACGGGCGATTTTCAACAAATCCGGCACCGTCGCAGTAAACGCCAGCGCCGTGGAATGCAGCATTAAAATGACTTCGTTGCTGTATGCCGGTAACGCGATACGCAGTGCGGAAGGCAAGATAATGCAGCGGTACAGTTTGAAGGAAGAGAAACCGTAAGCTCGTGCGGCTTCAATCTCGCCATGCGGCACGGAACGGATGGCCCCGGCAAAAATCTCCGTCGTGTAGGCACAGGTATTCAGCGTCAGCGCCAGTACGGTACAGTTCAGCCCGCTGCGGAAAAACGCGTTGAGAAAATCTGTCCCTTTCACAATCTCCAGCGTATACATGCCGGAATAAAACACCAACAGCTGAACATACAGCGGCGTTCCACGAAAAATATAGGTGAACAACCAGATAGGAAACTGGATAAATTTATTGCTTGATACACGACCAATCGCCAAAAACAGTGCCAGAATCCCGCCCATCACCACCGATGAGATCAGCAACCACAATGTGATCGCCACGCCGGTAAAGCGATAGCCGTCAGTCCACAACAGGGATTTCCAGTACTCCTGAATAATTTCAATCACAGGTCAGCCCTCTTCACACCCACGGAGTAGCGGCGCTCAAGGTACAGCAGCACACCATTAGACACGGTGGTAAACACCAGATAGATGACCCCACATACCACGGCAAAATAGAACGGCTCCCAGGTGCTTTTTCCGGCAAGCTGAGTGGCTTTCACCACATCTTCAAGTCCAAGCAGTGACACCAGCGCCGTGGCCTTCAGAATAACCTGCCAGTTGTTGCCAATCCCCGGCAAGGCAAAGCGCATCATTGCCGGAAACATAATGCGGCGAAATATTTGTGAGCTGGTAAAACCGAATGCCGTCGCCGCTTCAATATGACCTTTCGGTACCGCCATAAACGCGCCACGGAAGGTTTCAGTAAAATAGGCTCCGTAGATAAATCCGAGCGTAATAATCCCTGCAACCATCGGATCGATATCAATCTGACTGATACCCACTGCGTCGGTAATCGTATTCAGCGCGATTTGTAATCCGTAGAAAATGAGCAGCATTAAGACGAGATCGGGAACCCCGCGGATAAGCGTGGTGTACCCTTCGAAAATAAGCTCCATTGCCCGGTTTTGCGAAAGCTTCGCTGCCGCGCCAACAAGGCCTATCATGACCGCCAGCACTACCGAGCTGAGAGCCAGCTCCAGCGTAACAATCGCGCCCTGTAAAATAACACCTGAAAAGCCATACAACATGCTGCCTGTCCTGTCGTGTGTGGTGGAGTAATAAGCCTCTTTTGATTTCAGACTAACCGTTAAATGCCGGATGGCGGCTTTGCCTTATTCGGCCTACACAATCACCGTAGGCCTGATAAGCGCAGCGCCATCAGGCATAAATTCAACGCGTCAAAAATCTACGGGCTTTATCAGCACCTGCGGTGATTAACCGCCGTAAACATCAAAATCGAAATACTTTTTCGCCAGCTTCTCGTAAGTACCGTCAGCACGCATCTCTGCAAATGCTTTATTCAGTGCTTCGCGCAGTTCATTATCGTCTTTGCGCAGCCCCATACCGGTACCGACGCCGAACAGTTTCTCGTCTTTCACTGACGGGCCGCCGAATTTGTAATCTTTACCTACTGGCTGCTTCAGGAAGCCTTCGCTGGCCGCGACTTCATCCTGGAATGCGGCATCAATACGCCCGGCAGTCAGGTCAGAATAGATATTGTCTTGCCCCTGATAAGAGACGATTTCAATGCCTTTTGGCGCCCAGTGTTCGTTACCGAACGTTTCCTGAGTCGTGCCCTGCAGCACACCGACACGCTTACCTTTCAGAGACTCGATGGTCGGCTGAATAGCGGAATCTTTAGCAACCACCAGACGAGAGTCTGCTGCATAAAGCTTGTCGGTAAAGGCAATCTCTTGCTGACGTTTTTCCGTAATGGAAAGCGACGACATGATGGCATCGATCTTCTTCGCTTTTAACGAAGGGATCAGCGCATCCAGCGGGTTTTCCACGAAAGTACATTGTGTATTGATGCGTTTGCAGAGCTCTTTAGCCAGATCGATATCAAAACCGACCAATTCACCCTGTGCATTTTTCGATTCGAACGGTGCATAAGTAGGATCTGTACCGATACGAATTTTTTGCGGGATGGCTGCAAATGCTGCGGTAGCACTGGAGAAAGCCAGAACCAGAGAAAGAGACAACACCAGTTTTTTCATAACTATCCTCAACAGACTGTCTTTTATAGGGGATCTTTACAGGACCAGGTGCAGTTATCGTGCCATTAATCAGGCCGACAAGGCAAAGCATTCTACCTTGTCAGCGGTATTTATTTGCATGAAAAGCGCTTAAGTATGCAATCATGCTTATTAAGACCACGATAAAAGCACCAAAACAGTGCACTGAAATCATTATGCACCGTAATGGTTAACCCCTATGGTGCAGTCAATTCCCCGTTTCAGCGTATCAATCGCCGTAGACATTAAAGTTAAAATACTTACTCGCCATTTTGTCGTAGGTACCATCTTTACGCAGTTCGCCCAGCGCTTTATCAAACGCCGCTTTCAGCTCGACATCGTCTTTGCGTAAACCAATCCCGGTCCCGTCGCCAAAGTATTTTTTATCTTTTACTGAAGGACCGGCAAACGCGTAATCTTTACCTGCAGGTTGTTTCAGGAAACCTTCGCTGGCTGCGACTTCGTCCTGCAATGCCGCATCCAGACGGCCCGCCGTCAGGTCAGAATAGATCAGATCCTGGTTCGCATAGGCCACAACATCCACGCCTTTGCTGCGCCAGTTATCATTGGCATAGGCTTCCTGCGTCGAACCTTGCAGTACGCCAACATGTTTACCCTTGAGTGAATCCAGAGTCGGTTGAATTGGGGAGCCTTTCGCCGCGATCAGACGTGAATCTGCTGCGTAAAGTTTGTTTGAGAAAGCAATTTCTTGCTGGCGTTTCTCGGTGATGGAAAGCGAAGAGATGATGGCATCAATTTTTTTCGCTTTCAGCGACGGGATCAGCGCATCAAAATCACTGGCGACCCAGGTACATTTGATCTGCATACGTTTACACATCTCATTTCCCAGATCGATATCAAAACCGACAAAATCGCCTTTGGCATCTTTAGAGGAAAAAGGAGCGTACGTTGTATCTGTACCAATACGAACCGTCTGCGGAAGTGCTGCGTAGCTGGCCGCGGTGGCGGAGAGTCCTACCAGCAAAGACAAAGCAAGAACCGTCTTCTTCATACATAACCCTCAAGTGGCGTAATTTTATTATGTTTTACGTTGTGTTGTGTGTTTGCAGACTTTTTCATGCAGGTCTTATGCCATTTTCGCATCGATGAGGATATTCGACGTTAAATATGTTAATAAAACGTTGCAATATTGTCCTGATTTTGAAGATAGCAGGTCTGACGGTTGAACCGCAGCGTTTCGTTGCGTTTTAACGAATTAAATGTTGAGGATATGATCGCGGTTACAAAATTGCCCTGAAACAGGGCAACGGATGTTTCTTTGCACGCTGATGGAACGGCTTACGCCCCTTGCCAGCGAGTGAACAGGTCCTGCGGAAGAGTGATATCAAACTGATCAAGTACGCGATTAACCGTTTGATTAATCACATCATCAAGCGTCTGTGGCCGATGATAGAAGGCGGGAACGGGTGGCATAATCACCGCGCCAATTTCTGCCGCCTGAGTCATCAGACGCAAGTGCCCGAGATGCAGCGGAGTCTCACGTACACACAGCACCAGCGGACGGCGTTCTTTCAGCACCACATCTGCCGCACGGGTAAGCAGTCCATCGGTGTAGCTGTGAACGATGCCAGAAAGCGTTTTGATTGAACACGGCAGAATAACCATTCCGGCGGTCTGAAAAGAACCGGAGGAGATACTGGCGGCGATATCGCGCGTATCGTGATTCACATTCGCCAGGGCCTGCACGTCGCGTACAGAAAGGTCCGTTTCCAGCGCCAGCGTCTGTCGCGCCGCCTGACTCATCACCAGATGGGTTTCCACATCGGTAACGTCACGCAAAACCTGTAACAGCCGCACGCCATAAATTGCCCCGCTTGCGCCGGAAATACCAATGATGAGTCGTTTCATGTTTAATCGCCCTTGCTTGTTCAGGGCCGACTTTGCAGGAATTTACGGTGAGTTGCAAGCAAGGGTGCAGGTTGCCCCCTTGCTTACGAGCAAACGTTAACCTTCGTTGTGCATCTCAAGATTTTCCGCTTCGTTCTGGCGCAATACCGCTTTGGCATCGTCATTACGCAAAGAGTCCAGGAAATCGAGATACTGCTGGTCAACATCTTTAGTGACATAGACGCCATTAAACACGGAGCATTCAAACTGCTGAATATCCGGGTTCTCAGCACGCACAGCATCGATCAGATCGTTCAGATCCTGGAAGATGAGCCCATCCGCGCCAATGATTTGACGGATCTCGTCCACTTCACGACCATGAGCAATCAGCTCCGTCGCTGTTGGCATGTCAATGCCATAAACGTTCGGGAAGCGAATCTCCGGTGCGGCAGAGGCCAGATAAACCTTCTTCGCGCCAGCTTCACGCGCCATTTCGATAATCTGTTCTGAAGTCGTTCCACGCACGATGGAATCATCAACCAGCAGTACATTTTTATCACGGAACTCAGCGCGGTTGGCATTCAGCTTACGGCGCACGGATTTACGGCGCAGCTGCTGACCCGGCATGATAAAGGTACGCCCCACATAGCGGTTTTTCACAAACCCCTGACGATATGGCTTACCGAGGATCCGGGCAATTTCCAGCGCGATATCACAAGAGGTTTCAGGAATGGGGATCACCACGTCGATATCCAGGTCTTCCCACTCACGGGCAATTTTTTCGCCAAGCTTTGTTCCCATATTCACACGGGCGCTGTAGACGGAAATCTTGTCGATGAAGGAGTCAGGACGCGCGAAGTAAACATATTCAAACAGGCATGGGTTGCTGACCGGATTATCGGCACACTGGCGGGTAAACAACTGGCCTTTTTCGGTAATATACACCGCTTCACCAGGAGCAACATCACGCAGGAATTCAAAGCCCAGCGTATCCAGCGCCACGCTCTCAGACGCCACCATGTACTCGGTACGGCCATCGCCGATATCGCGTTTGCCCAGCACCAGCGGGCGGATACCATTCGGATCGCGAAACGCCACCATACCGTGACCGATAATCATCGCCACACAGGCATAGGCACCACGGATCTGACGGTTGGTCGCTGCAATCGCGGCAAAAATATTGTCGGCTTCCAGCGGATAATGGCGGAAGTTATCCAGCTCGCTGGCGAAAATATTCAGCAGAATTTCTGAATCAGAAGTGGTATTGATGTGACGGCGCTTTTCTTCGAACAGCTTTTTACGCAGCTCATGCGCGTTGGTCAGGTTGCCGTTGTGGGCAAGCGTGATGCCATACGGTGAGTTGACATAAAAAGGTTGAGCTTCGGAGGCGCTGGAGCTGCCAGCCGTTGGGTAACGCACATGACCGATGCCCATATTGCCCTGCAAACGCTGCATATGGCGCGCTTCAAAAATATCGCTCACCATTCCGTTTGCTTTACGCAAACGGAAGCAGTTATTGGCATCAATGGTGATGATGCCTGCGGCATCCTGACCACGGTGCTGGAGCACCGTTAACGCGTCATAAATCGACTGGTTTACCGGCATAACACCGGCGATACCGACAATACCGCACATACGTCTTTTCCTCGTTCAGCAACGACCCAAAGTTTATACTTTGGGCAAGAAACTTGACGAGCTTTGCAGATAGTCAAAGAACCATCTGATGATGAAACTGAACTGCGGGATCAGCTGCGACTTACTCCAGTCTTCACTTTTCGACAGACCGGTAAATGTATCGAGAAAGAACAGTATGGCGGCGACGATCAACGCCCCTCTCAGAGCACCGAAGCAGATCCCCAACACCCTGTCAGTACCCGACAGGCCTGTTTTCTCCACCAGCTGGCCTATCACAAAGTTAACGATAGCGCCGACGATAAGTGTCGCGATAAACAGTATCGCGATAGCAATCCCATTCCGAACCAGTTCGTCTTCAAAGCCCGTAAACCAGACAGACAGGTAAGTGTAGTAATGGCTGGCGACAAAGAAAGCACAACCCCAAGTCACCAACGATAATGCTTCACGTACAAAGCCACGGATCAGGCTAACCAGACAGGAAAAACCAATCACCGCGATAATGGCGTAATCAATCCAGACCATAAGTGTCCCACGATTTTACGCCCTGTCGTCCTGTTCGGGGCGCATTCTAACAGAAAAAGAAAACGTTTGCGTAGGGATTTCCTTTCCACGCGTAAATAAAAATGGCGCTGAAAAAATCTTCAACGCCATACGGTTTTATGCCTCTTCGGGCACTGCCGGATAGCGGTGTTAATACCGTATCCGACCGACATGAGACAGCCCCTTAATTAGGGGTATACCCCATCACAACCCCACTCAGGCCGGAGATTTTCTGCAGTTCCCCCAGCGAGTTTTTCAGCTTATCTCTGGACGCATCAGGCCCAACGAGAATTCGGGTTATTTTACCCTGTACCGGCGTTGACGGGGAAGTATATACCCGGAAGCCCGCACCACGTAACTTACCGACAATCTCATTGACCTTATCCGCATTTTTCAACGCACCAAGCTGCACAACGTAGGCTTTCCCGGTTGGTGCCGGCGCGTCTTCGACGACCGGTTTCGGTGCTGGTGCTGGAACGGGCGCCGGAGCAGCAGCAACAGGTTGCGGCTTCGGTTTAGGTTTTGGTGGCTCCACAGGCGCAGGGATAGGATCGAACTCTGCGTTGTTTGCTGCCGTCAAACGCGATGGATCCAACGACGGCGCGGCCGCATCACCGGCACGTACCTCTTCTGCGGCACCTTCCGGCGGTTGCGTTGGCAGTGCCTGCGTCGCCGCAGGCATCATGTCCGGTTCATCGCGATCGCCAGGTTTTGGTACCAGCGGGATCGCCGCAAACTCATCCTGATAATGTTTTTTCTGCCCGTCGAGCAGCCCGGGAAGCACAATCACCCCAAGCGCGACCAGCACAATCGTGCCAACTAATCGATTCTGAAACTTACTCGCCACCGCTTCTCCCCACGTCTAGTACTTCCATGACATGTGCGACAGTGTGAAACGATCCACACACCAACACGGTATCTTCTGGTTTTGCCGCGGCCAGGGCCGCAAGCCATGCCTGAGCCACGCTGTCATAGGCTTCGCCATTACCCAGATGCTCCAGCAGTTGTTCTGCCGATGCACCACGCGGGCCTTCCAGAGGCGCACAATACCAATCGTCAACCACGCTTTTCAACCAGGCTAACGTACCGGCAATGTCTTTATCATGTAGCATACCGATAACGGCAAGTACGCGCCCGCTTTTCACTAACTTTTTCAGACGTTCAGTCAAATATTCTGCCGCATGCGGATTATGAGCAACATCAAAAATCACCCGCGGTGACTCGCTCACAATCTGAAAACGCCCCGGTAAAATAGCCTGCTCGATACCTTCACGAATCGCCTGCTCGCTGACGTTAAGTCCGCTGGCTCTCAGTGCTGCCAGTGCAGTTGCGGCGTTAGGTTGCGGGACCTGCGGTAACGGCAGTTGCGTCAGCGTACCGTGGCTATCAGTGAATGACCAGTCGTTCTCTGTAACCGAATAGCGCCAGTCCACACCACGGCGCTGCAGTATCGCCCCTGTCTCTTGCGCCACATCCGCGATGGTATAGGGCATTTCCGGTTCACCGACAATAGCCGGTTTCTCTGCACGGAAGATACCCGCCTTCTCGCGGCCAATGCTTTCGCGATCGGGCCCCAGCCAGTCAGTATGGTCAAGCGCAATGCTGGTGACCACCGCGACATCGGCATCGACGATATTGGTTGCGTCAAGACGACCGCCTAAACCCACTTCCAGAATCACCACATCAAGCTGCGCCTGTTTAAACAGCCACAATGCTGACAGCGTGCCGTATTCAAAGTAGGTCAGGGAAATATCGCCGCGCGCCGCTTCAATCTCTGCAAACGAAGCGGTATGCGCAGATTCCGGCAACTCGCCCCCCTGCACGCGGACACGTTCTGTGTAGCGCACCAGGTGAGGAGAACTGTATACACCAACTTTATATCCGGCCGCGGTGAGCACGGACTCCAGCGTTCGGCAAGTCGTGCCTTTACCGTTGGTTCCCGCGACGGTAAAAACAAACGGCGCAGGTTTTAATACGCCCAGTTTTTGCGCCACCAGACTCACGCGTTCAAGACCTAAATCGATGGTTTTACTGTGCAGGTTTTCCAGATAAGAAAGCCACGAGGCCAGGGGCGACGTGGCTTGGGGAATACGTTTATTGTCCATGATGCCTGTAGATTCGTTACGTTGAGAAAAGCAAAAGGGCAGCGCCTGTGGCCCTGCCCTTTTCAGTTATCAGGCCTCTGATTCCTGATCGGGTACCGGAGGTACCACCTCACCTTCACGTGGTTCATCCGGATTCGGCGCGGGCAGATTCATCAGCTTCGCCAGAACACTTGCCAGTTTCAGACGCATTTCCGGGCGGCGTACGATCATATCGATAGCGCCTTTTTCAATCAGGAATTCACTACGCTGGAATCCCGGTGGCAGTTTCTCACGTACTGTCTGCTCGATAACACGCGGACCTGCAAAGCCGATCAGCGCTTTCGGCTCAGCAATGTTGAGATCGCCCAGCATCGCGAAGCTTGCAGAAACACCGCCCATGGTAGGGTCAGTCAGTACGGAAATGTACGGTAAACCGCGTTCCTGCATTTTTGCCAGCGCCGCAGATGTTTTTGCCATCTGCATCAGTGACATCAGCGCTTCCTGCATACGCGCTCCGCCAGACGCGGAGAAACAGATCAGCGGGCAGTTGTCTTCCAGCGCCTGTTCAACCGCACGGACGAAACGCGCGCCGACGACAGAGCCCATGGAGCCGCCCATAAAAGCGAACTCGAATGCGGCTGCAACGACCGGCATGCCGTGAAGCGTACCTTTCATTACCACCAGCGCGTCTTTCTCACCGGTTTCTTTTTGCGCAGAAGCCAGTCTGTCTTTGTATTTTTTGGAATCACGAAACTTCAGCACATCTTTCGGCTCAAGCTCGCTTCCCAGTTCCACAAGAGAACCTTCATCTAACAGGCTATGCAGGCGATTACGCGCCGACATGCGCATGTGATGGTCACACTTCGGACAGACCTCAAGATTACGTTCCAGCTCAGCACGGTATAAAACCTGACCGCAGCTATCACACTTGGTCCACACCCCTTCAGGAATGCTTGCCTTGCGGGTGGGAGTAATGTTGCTTTTAATTCGTTCAATCCAGCTCATTGGTGACCTTTCTGCCTGAACCCTAGTCAGCTTTGTTATAAGGGGCGCATAATGCCATTTTTACCCCAAACAGACCATGAATGTTGCACATTAAAACATAACAGCCCGAAACTTTGGATAAAAAAGTGGTCGAACCGCTGAGTTACTTTCTATTTTGCAGCACGTGACGCAGCGCGCTTGTGGCGAATAACTTCAATTACGCCAGGCAATACCGAGAGGACGATAATCGCCACAATCAGTAATTTCAGGTTTTCCTGAACAATCGGCAGATCGCCAAACAAGTAGCCTGCATAGGTGAACAGCAATACCCACAGCAACGCGCCAACAACGTTATACATCGCAAAATGACGGTAGGACATGTGTCCCATACCCGCAACAAACGGTGCAAATGTACGCACAATAGGAACGAAACGTGCCAAAATAATTGTTTTGCCGCCATGACGCTCATAGAACGCATGGGTTTTATCCAGATAGCTGCGGCGGAAAATTTTGGAATTTGGGTTGCTGAACAGCTTCTCGCCAAACAACCGCCCGATGGTGTAGTTCACCGCATCGCCCACAATGGCCGCCACTATCATTAACGCCACCATCAGATGGACATTAAGATCGTTCGTTGGCAGTGCAGAAAGTGCACCGGCGACAAACAGCAGCGAATCTCCTGGCAGGAACGGCGTGACCACCAGTCCCGTTTCACAGAACAGAATCAAAAACAGAATAGCGTATACCCAGATACCGTATTCCGCGACCAGCTCCGCCAGGTGCACATCAATGTGCAGGATAAAATCGATGAGAAAGTAAATCAGATCCATAATTATGCCTTTATACGACTCAAATTAGTCCGCCAGAAATAGCGGGCCCATTGGCGGTTTTGGCAGATCAAATCGGTCAGGGTAATCCACCGCGACCAGATACAGACCTTCCGCCTTCGCCGTTGCTGCTGCTAACGTTCTGTCCTTTGCTGCTAACAGTTCTGCAATCCAGCTCTCCGGCTGGTTGTGGGCGCCTACTTCCATCAGGCTGCCGACAATATTCCTGACCATATGATGTACAAAGGCATTCGCTTTAATATCCACCACCACATAAGTGCCGAAACGCGTAACGTTTATATGCATCACATTACGCCACGGCGTGCGTGACTGACACTGCACTGCCCGAAACGAGGTAAAATCATTCTCGCCAATCAGGCACTGAGCCGCACGATGCATACGCTCAGCATCCAGCGGCTCATAGTAATGTGTCACGCCTTTACCCAAAACGGCGGGGCGCAACCGATGATTGTAGATGATGTAGCGATAACGGCGAGCCGTCGCGCTAAATCGGGCATGAAAATCATCCGGTACAGCTTTCACCCAGCGCACGGCAATGTCACCAGGTAAATTCGCATTTACCCCCAGCGTCCACGCCGCATCTTTACGTTGCGCGGTGGTTTCAAAATGCACCACCTGTCCCGTACCATGAACACCTGCATCCGTGCGGCCCGCACAAAATACAGTGATGCGTTCATTAGCAACCTGAGAGAGCGCTTTTTCCAGTTTTTCCTGAACGCTGCGCACTTCATTCTGGCGCTGCCAGCCATAATACTTGCTGCCGTCATACTCAATGCCCAGCGCAATTTTATGCGTTGACGGCTGTTGCAGGTCAGACATTAGTACAGGTACTCCTGCACCAGTTTTTCCGCAATTTTTACTGCCATCAATGCACCGCCAAAGCGCACGTTATCCGCCACGGACCAGAACTGAACCTGCTCCGGCATACCATAGTCGTTATGTACGCAACCAATTGACAGGTGCGGTGTACCAGATGCATCGCCAACCTGGGTCGGGAAATCGGTCTCTTCTGACAGAACAATATCTTCACCACGAGTAAAGGCATCACGCGCCTCTTCTGCGGCCAGCGGGCGCAGCGCTTCAAAATTCACCATCTGCGCATGACCGTAGAACACCGGTGACTGCACGATGCTGGCTGAAATCAACAGACCATCATCTTGCATAATTTTACGGACTTCATCGACGATACGACGTTCTTCGCGCACACTGCCTTCGCGATCGGGCAACAGCGGCAGCATATTGAACGCCAGTTGGCGACCAAAGAAGTCATCCTCGTCAATCGGGATCCCGTTGAGCAATTTCGCACTCTGTCCGGCCAACGCATCTACCGCTTTTTTACCGTGGGCAGAAGCCGAGATAATGTTGGTTACCGTAATCCGTGAAAGACCACCGTCATCGATCAGCGGTTTCAGCGCAGAAAGCAGTTGACTGGTCAGGCTGTTTGGCACCGCGATAACGTTGCGATTGCGGTAGTCTGCCAGTACAAATGGGTTAACGTCCGGGACGACCAGCGGAACGTCAGGTTCAAGCGCAAACAGGCCACTGCTGTCAATCACCAGACAACCGGCATTGGTTGCTTCTTCCACCCATGCCGCAGTGGCTTCAACTCCCGCAACAAAAAATGCCAGCTGTGCCTGGGTCCAGTCAAAGTCAGCGACATCCTGAACAATGACCGATTTACCGTTAAAACGCAGGTGTTCACCGGCACTTTCATTACGTGCCAGCGCATAGATTTCACCGACCGGGAACTGGCGTTCAGCCAGTGTATCGAGCAGGGCTTCGCCTACGGCGCCCGTTGCGCCCAGAATGGCAATATTCCAGCCTTCAGACATGGTGATTTACTCCAGAAATACATAAGCGTCCCTGTCGTATTATTCGACAGGGAGCATTAAGAAGACATTAATGTGCCGGATGATGAACGGCGTTAAAACCCAGCTTACACAACAGGGCTGCGGCAGCAGCGTCGTCACACATTACGTATAAAGACGACCACTCGCGACGTTCAAGATAATTCTTGCGCAGTTTATCAAATTCACCCGGAATTCCAGCGACTTTGCGCAGTGGCGCATCGTCGCGGCGCACATCATACACTAAATGAACCAGCCTTTTCAGTGTTGGCTGATCTAACGGACCATGCAAGGTAATACGGCCAAATTCCGGTGCGGGCAACAGCGTATTCAATGCAACGTGCTGCTCACGGCCAATAAATTTGCTATAGGCCTCAAAGACCTGCGTTGTCCCACGCGCTTTCCCTTCCAGGGTATAGCCGGCAATGTGTGCCGTACCAATGTCCGCTTTCTCCAGCAGCGCCACATTCAGATCCGGCTCGCCTTCCCAGACATCCAGCACGACGCTCAGCGACTGCCCGGCGTTGAGTCGGTTCAGTAAGGCGGAATTATCCACGACCGGTCCGCGGCAGGCATTAATCAGAATGGTTCCGGGCTTCAGGCGGCTAATCAGCGCCTCATCGGCCAGATGCAGCGTTTTGTACGGACCGTCTTTAAACAACGGCGTGTGGAAGGTCAACACATCTGCTTGTTCAACCAGTTCTTCCAGTGCGCGGAAATCGCCTTCGTCGCCCCGATCGGCACGCGGTGGATCGCACAGCAAGGTGCGGATCCCTAATGCTTCCAGTCGCGCCTGTAAACGCCCTCCCACATTACCTACACCAACAATACCGACCGTACGGTCACGTAACGTAAAACCGTCGCGCTCAGCCAGCATCAGCAGTGCAGAGAAGACATATTCCACTACCGCAATCGCATTACAGCCGGGAGCAGCAGAAAAACCAATGCCTGACTGCGCAAGCCAGGTATCATCCACATGATCAGTGCCTGCCGTTGCCGTACCGACAAACTTTACCGGTTTTCCACTGAGTAGCGATGCGTTTACTTTCGTCACCGAGCGCACCATTAAGGCATCCGCATCATCCAGTTCTGCGACGGGAATCGGGCGACCGGGAACCGCTTTGACCTCCCCCAAACGACTGAACAGTTCGCGGGCATAGGGCATATTTTCATCAACGAGGATTTTCACGTCTTTCTCACCTGTTTGAGAACGAGAGTTAACCGGGCAAGTGTGCCATAATCTCGCCGCCAGGCATACTGCGAGACCTGGTTAGCACAGATTTAAGGAACAGAGATGATGCAGCCCATTTCAGGTATGCCCGCACGCCCTCCCGGTGAAGGCCAAAACCCTCCTTCCGTTGCCGGTGAACAGCCACTGTCCACGCAGCAGCGTACCGTGCTGGAACGATTGATTACCCGTTTGATTTCGCTTACCCAACAGCAAAGCGCTGAGGTGTGGGCTGGAATGAAGCACGATTTGGGCGTTAAAAGCGATTCGCCGCTGCAGTCACGTCACTTCCCTGCCGCTGAGCAAAACCTGAATCAGCGTCTGGGGGTTGCTCAGCAGAATCATGCTAACCGTCAGGTTCTGTCGCAGCTCACTGAATTATTGAGCCAGGGAAATACCCGCCAGGCGGTGAGTGATTTTATCCGTCAGCAGTACGGGCAAACGGCGCTCAGCCAGCTCACGCCTGAGCAGTTGAAGAACGTTCTCACCTTGTTGCAACAAGGGCAGCTTTCAATTCCGCAGCCGCAGCAGCGGCCGGCAACCGATCGCCCTTTATTACCCGCCGAGCACAATACGCTGAATCAGTTGGTCACTAAGCTGGCTGCCGCCACGGGAGAGTCGGGGAAAATGATCTGGCAGTCCATGCTGGAACTGTCTGGTGTAAAAAGCGGCGAGCTTATCCCGGCAAAACAGTTCACCCATTTGGTGACATGGCTGCAGGCGCGCCAGACCCTCAGCCTGCAAAATGCGCCGACGCTGCAAACGCTGCAGGCGGCGCTAAAACAGCCGCTGGAACCAAATGAGCTAACAACCATAAAAGAGTATGCGCAGCAAACGTACCAGATCCAGCCGCAAACGATCCTGACAGCGGTACAAGTGCAGGACTTGCTGAATCAAATTTTCCTGCGCCGCGTGGAGCGTGATCGGGAGCAGGAATTAAACGATCCGCGTCATCTTCAACCCATTTTCAGCCCGTTCGCGCCGGTGATTGAAACGGTAAAAACACTGTCGGCACGACCAGGGCTGATGTTTGTCGCCTTGCTGGTAGCATTAGCCCTGTTCTGGTTGCTTGCTTAACCTTTTCGCAGAGTCAGCAGCGTCACGAAAATGCCCACTACAGCGGAAATCGCCCCGGCAAGGAATACCGAGGAGTAGCCGTACGCAGTGGCCAGAACCCCGGCGACAGGACCGCTTATGCCGTAGGAGATATCCTGAAATGCGGCGTAACCGCCGAGAGCCGTACCACGAACCTGGGCAGGCACTCGCTTCACGACCTCCACGCCCAGCGCCGGGAAGATCAGCGAACACCCAGCACCGGTTAATGCGGCTCCCAGCAGCGCAATCCAGGCAGATGGAGCCTGCCACAGTAAAATCAGACCCGCCGTTTCAACCAGCAAAGAGACAACCGCGACCTTCACCCCGCCAAACCTGTCTGGCATCCAGCCAAACAGAATACGCATCAGCACAAACGCGCTACCAAACGCAGTCAGGGTAAACCCTGCCATCGTCCAGCCATTGCTGACAAAGTAGAGCGAAATAAAAGTACCGATTACCGCAAAACCAACGCCCTGCAGCGCCAGGCCCAGACCCGGTTTCCAGATAAGCCCCACCACGCTCCACAAGGAAGGACGCTCTCCTGCATGGGCAGGGACTTTACGGACGGTACCGTTGAACGCCCATGCCAACAGCGGTAATACCATCGTGGTACCTGCCAACGCCGCGAAGCCAAAATGGCTGTGGATCAGCAGCCCCAGCGGTGCACCGGCCGCCAGCGCGCCGTAAATCGCCATTCCGTTCCACGACATCACCTTACCGGAGCGTGTTGGCCCGACCAGCCCAAGCCCCCAGGTCAGCGTTCCGGTGAGCAGTTGGCTTTCACCAAAACCGAGAATTAAACGTCCGACAATCAACAACGCAAACTTCACCGGAACGGAAACGGGCAAAAGCGCCGCTAGCAACCACGCTGCACCCGCCAGCGCACAGGCAAACATCCCCTGCAGCGCCGAGCGCTTGGCGCCATACTGATCGGCTAACCTACCGGCATAACCACGTGTTAATACCGTTGCCAGAAACTGGATGCCCACGGCGATACCGACCATGGTATTGCCATAGCCCAGTTCCTGGTGCACAAACAGAGGAATAACGGGCAAAGGTAAACCGACCGTCATATAGGTCAGGAAAACCGCAAAAGCGATACGAAACAGCGAAAAATTCGCCGAAGGTGTTTTTTCTTGTTGGGTTACAGCTGTCATGCGTTACTCCAAAATGCAGAGTAAGGCGAGGAATGTCCACGCCCCCTCTACCTGACTATCAGGATTAAGGTGCGTTGGATAACGTTAAACGCTTACGCATTATCAAGAGGATAATGTTGAAGCTGGAGTCTGCCTGCGAGTGACCCTGGCTGTCAACTATGAAAGCATAGCCGTGCGTGTCAAAGCGGTGATTTCTCTACGAACAAAAAGGGAAATACCGCATCAATGCCTTTCGCTCTGAACCGCCCGGTTACCTGTTCACGCTGCTGCGGCGTCAGGAGCAGGAACATCATATCCCAAATCTCTTTGGGTCCTGCTTCCTGCACGATGTTGCGATCTGGTGCTTCTGTTTTCTCATTTTCATTCAGATACGAGCGTACATACAGTGGGAACACAGAAATATGAAATTCCTCGGCCTTAGATTTCGCACGCTTGCGCTTAACGCCCTCTTTCCCTTCACTGTAAGTATTTAAGCGCAGGCGAACAGCGGGTGCGCTTCCTGGAAACCCCGGTAATTCAAGACACTCTTTTACCGTGAACCACTCTTTTACCATCAGTTTCTTTCCTTTCTGCTGATGAAATAAAAATATTTTTTCTTTTTCGCGAAATTTCAAATTAATTCTGGCAATATTCCCACGATAAAAAGAAAGTAACGTTCTTTTGTCTTTCTAATTTATAACCTGAAAAATATCGGTGCCGATAACACATCTTCTTAGGATTACAGAATGGAACAAAAAAGCCAAGACTGGCATCGTGCAGATATTAAAAGTGCACTGGAAAAAAGAGGTATTACACTCAGAGAATTGTCACGTTCGGCGGGTTTATCTCCTGACTCGCTGCGTAATGTATTTACCCGCAGTTGGCCGCGAGCAGAACAGATCATCGCACAGGCGCTGGAAACCACGCCGGACGTAATTTGGCCGTCACGCTATCTCACGGAATCAGCAAAAAAAGTCGTCACAAAGAATAACCATCAATTATAAAT
>NZ_JANEWL010000045.1:0-33562 GCF_028069815.1 Citrobacter sp. Awk 2 | reverse complement strand
ACTGGATAACAATAAAATTAAAGAAATTCTTTATGAGAATCTCTGACTGATTTTTTGCGGCCCTACGGAGTCATTCTATGCTGCAGTTTATTATTCATGATGTATTGGGTACACCAGCAATACTGGTCGGTCTATTTTCCATGATCGGTTTATTATTGCAGAAAAAAGCAGTCTCCGAGGTTATTTCCGGAACTCTTAAAACTATAATGGGTTTTGTGATACTAACATCCGGTGCGGCGATTGTTGCCACTACGTTAACAACGTTTAGCCAGTTGTTTGAGTACTCATTCCATATTCAGGGAGTTGTGCCAAATACTGACGCCATGGCGGCGTTGGCGCAGAAAAACTACGGTACCGCGACGGCAATGATCATGGTGCTGGGGATGTTGTTTAACATTGTTCTTGCCCGTATTACGCCGCTGAAATACATTTTTCTGACGGGGCACCACACACTGTATATGGCGGCGATGCTGGCTGTCATTCTCTCCGTCGGCGGCTTGTCACCATTTTGGGTGATACTGGTAGGGGCGGTGATCCTCGGCATCATGATGGTGGTCTCTCCGGCCATTCTGCAGCCGTTTACCCGCAAAATAACCGGTACTGATGATCTGGCACTAGGTCATTTTGGTTCAACCGGCTATCTGCTGTCGGCGCTGGTGGGGAAAGCGATCGGTAAAGGCAGCCCATCGATTGAAGAGCTGAAGGTGCCGAAATCGCTGAACTTCCTGCGAGACTCCTCGGTCGCCATCTCGCTGACGATGATGATCTTGTTTGTGATTCTTGTCCTGGTAGCAGGCAAAGAGTTTGTTGAGACCAGCATCAGTGGTGGTCAGAACTTTATCATCTTCGCCATTATCCAGTCGCTGACCTTTGCGGCAGGCGTGTGGATCATCCTTGCGGGTGTACGCATGATTATTGCCGAAATTGTTCCAGCCTTTAAAGGTATCGCCGACAAGCTGGTGAAAGACGCCAAACCTGCGCTCGACTGTCCAACTGTCTTTCCATTCGCCCCAAACGCGGTGATCGTCGGATTTCTTTCAAGCTTTGCCGCCGGTCTGGTGAGTATGTTCCTGTGCCCACTGTTTGGTTTGAGCGTCATTGTTCCGGGTTTGGTGCCGCACTTCTTCTGCGGCGCGACGGCGGGCGTCTACGGCAACATCTGCGGTGGTCGCCGAGGCGCGGTAGTGGGGGCTTTTGCTCACGGTCTGCTGATTTCGTTTTTGCCTGCAATCTTACTGCCTCTAATGGGCGACCTGGGCTTTGCATCCACCACCTTTGGCGATGCGGACTTCGGCGTTGTGGGCATCATCCTTGGGCATGTCGTGTCACTGTTTAACTAATTAATTCTTTTGGAGGTGAGGTATGGCAGCTAAATTTTCGCCCTCGTTAATGTGCATGGATTTAACGCAGTTCAGAGAACAAATTACGGCAATGAACGGTCGGGCTGATTTTTATCATGTCGATATTATGGATGGTAGCTATGTGAAGAACATTACGCTGTCACCGTTCTTTATCGAGAACCTGAAGAAAATTACTGATGTGCCGATTGATGTGCATCTGATGGTGAATCACCCGGAAGATATTATTCCAATGTGCATTGATGCAGGGGCCGATATTATCAGCTTCCATCCGGAGACGGCGAATAACAAAATCTTCCGTCTGTTGAACCAGATTAAAGATGCAGGTCGTCGCTGTGGCGTGGTGTTGAACCCTGCTACTCCGGCTGATGTTATTAAGGAGTACGCGCACCTACTGGATAAAGTGACTGTCATGTCGGTTGATCCAGGCTACGCAGGCCAGAAGTTTATCCCGGAATCGCTCAACAAAATCAAACAGCTGATTGCGATGCGTGAAGCGCATGGTTACCACTATCTGACCGAGATTGATGGCTCCTGCAACGAGAAAACCTTCAATGTCATTTCCCAGTCGGGCGTTGATGTCTTTATCGTGGGAACCTCAGGCCTGTTCTCCCTGGCGGATAATGTCAGTGATGCCTGGGATAAAATGGTCGATATCTACCAGCGCGAAGTCGCTGCCTAAAATTACAGCGCGCTCAACCGTATTAAGCCATTACTCAGGGTAAAGAGTCTATTTAACCGATCTGTCTCTTTGCTCTCGCTCTTGATTTATTCGGTTGAGGGCGCTGTAACCCTATTATATTAATGAAGGTGAGTTATGAATATTTCGGATGTGCTTAATGCAAAAAACATTAAGCTAAATATGATGGCTAAAACAAAAGAAGAAGCAATTGAAGAATTAACTGAATTATTAGTACTTGATGGGGTTGTCATCAGTAAAAATGATTTTCTAAAAGATGTCTGGCTACGCGAGGAACAAGGCTCCACTGGGTTCGAAAATCATATTGCGATCCCACATGGGAAATCCTCAGGAGTAGCCCGTACGGCATTGGCTATTGGACGAACCCAACATCACATACCCTGGGAAACAATGGATGGTAGTGATGTTCGTTGCATTATTTTATTTGCTGTTTGTCTGGTGGATCAAAATGCAACTCATATCCGATTACTATCACAAGTCTCTGGCTCATTAGCAGATGAAGAGATAATAGAAAAATTGCTGAAAGAAAATGATCCTCAGAAAATCATCGAACTTTTGATCCCTGAAGATGAAGGCATCAACGCTTAATTTAATCAACACCTCTGCCATAGCGTAGCAAATAATTAAATTCTGGAGAATAGTTATGAATATTGTTGGCGTTACAGCTTGTACTGTAGGTATTGCACATACATATATTGCACAAAAGAAAATTGAAATAGCTGCGAAAAAAGCAGGGCATAATGTCAAGATTGAAACACAAGGCACTATAGGTATCGAGAATGCCTTAACCGCTGATGAGATCGCACAAGCCGACATTGTCCTGTTAGCCGCCGACGTTAAGGTTTCTGGTGAAGAAAGGTTCGCGGGAAAGAAAGTAGTCAGAGTGCCAACTGAAATGGCAGTTAAATCTCCCAATAAGCTTATTGAAAAACTCAGTGAATTAGTAAATTCATAACTTTTACCTATGCGTATCCTATATAAATTAAAGGGCGTAATTTATGAATATAAAAGAATTATGGAAAGCAGCAAATCCTAAGGGGCATCTGCTGACTGCCATCTCATTTTTGATTCCCATTGTTTGTGGTGCTGGATTTATTATTGCAATTGGTATGGGGCTTGGAGGGACGGTTCAGGATACTTTAGTACCGGGTCAATTTGATCTGTGGCAGGCCTTCGCTACCATGGGGGCCAAGGCGCTCGGACTATTACCCGTTGTTATTGCTATCGGGATTTCCGGTTCTATCGCGGGTAAGCCCGGTATTGCCCCAGGTTTTGTTGTAGGTCTGGCCGCTAATGCCATTGGTGCGGGTTTCATTGGTGGCATGATCGGCGGCTACATTTCCGGGTATATTGCTCTTGCTATCATTAAAAATATGAAGGTGCCTGATTGGGCTCGGGGTTTAATGCCCACATTGATTGTGCCATTTTTTGCATCCGTTCTCAGTGCCCTGATTATGGTTTATATCATCGGTACGCCTATTGGTATTTTTACAGACGCTCTGACATCGTTCCTGAGAAGTATGGGAACTTCATCTAATTTACTATTAGGTGCTGTTATAGGGGCGTTGTGTATCGTTGACTTTGGCGGTCCAATCAATAAAACGTGTTTTGCATTTGTCTTAACACTCCAGGCGCAGGGTATAAATGAGCCAATTACAGCCCTGCAGTTAGTTAACACGGCAACACCTATCGGTTTTGGGCTTGCATTCTTTATTGCCAAACTTCTTCGCAAAAATATTTATAATAACGAAGAAATCGAAATGTTAAAATCGGCAGTTCCTATGGGGGTCGTGAATATTGTTGAAGGATCTATACCCATAGTTATGAATGATATCGTTCGTGGTATTGCTGCTGCAGCAATCGGCGGTGCTTGTGGTGGTGCAATCACTATGGTTTATGGCGCAGATGCAACAGTGCCTTTTGGTGGTGTTTTGATGATTCCTACAATGTCACATCCAATGGCCGGTATTATGGCATTGCTGGTTAATATATTTGTTACGGCTACTGTCTATGCCGTTATCAAAAAAGATGTTCCTCGTGATGTTGTAATAAGTAATGATCAAGAAGAGGAAGATATCGATTGGGATGATATTAAAATAAGCTAAGTACGCAATAAAAGCACTCCGAACATATCGGAAAGCATTCATCATACAGTGGGGGATTTACCCCCCCCACTGGTGCGCAACATGCGAAAAAAAAAGCCCGTACTTACGTAAGAGCTCTTTCTCGAATATGGCGGTGAGGGGGGGATTGACTCGCTTCGCTCGCCCTGCGGGCAGCCTGTTCGCTGCGCGCTCAGTCTGTCCAACTGGCTGCGCCAGTAGTCGAACCCGGTCCGGGCTTCTCATCCCCGCCAGGCTGTGAAATATGCGAAAAAAAAGCCCGTACTTGCGTACGAGCTCTTCTTAAAATATGGCGGTGAGGCGGGGATTCGAACCCCGGATACGTTGCCGTATACACACTTTCCAGGCGTGCTCCTTCAGCCACTCGGACACCTCACCATATTGTATTGCTGCCTGACCGCTTGGGGGGCAACGGGGCGCTACTATAGGGAGTTGCGCTAAAACGGTCAAGCAGAATTTACATGTTCATATTCGTTTGGTTACGCAATGTACATATTCCCCCACCCGGACGGGCGTGGGGGAGAGGATTAGCGCTGAGAGTCCAGTTTTTCACCGTTGGTGATGACTTCCTGAGCTTTGCTGTAGCTCTCAATCAGCAACTGATATGCCGGGAATACTTTTGTGTACACTTCTGCCCACTCTGCGGCATCTTCACGGTTCCATGTTCCCTGCAACTCAGAAGCAACTGCGGCGGTATCCATCGGTACTACACCTGCCTGAACAACACGTGCCAGGGTAATTTCCTGCGCCATTTTACTGTAGGTGCCGGAAGCATCGATAACTGCGAACACTTTGTAACCTTCAGCAACCGCACTAATGGCTGGGAAAGCCATGCAAACACTGGTGATAGTACCGGCGATAATCAGCGTCTTACGACCGGTCGCTTTCACGGCTTTAACAAAATCTTCGTTATCCCAGGCGTTGATTTCACCTTTACGCGCCACGTATTGGGCGTGCGGCGCATTGGCGTGGATCTCAGGGATCAACGGACCGTTCGGTCCCTGCGGTACTGATGCGGTGGTAATCACCGGCATCTTCGCCAGAGAGGCCATTTTAGCCAGTGCGGCAGCACGTGCACGCAGTTCAGGCATTGGCATATCACCTACGGTCTGGAAAAGTCCGCTTTGGTGATCGATAAGCAACATAACGGAATCATTTACATCGATGACCGGGCGTGAACCATTAAAGTTTGCAGGACTGGACATAGTATTCTCCTTTGATTCAGATTTGGCCAAAGCGGCCGGAGTTAAAATCGCGTACGGCTTCTGCGATTTCTTGTTTCGTGTTCATTACAAACGGACCGTAACCCACAATCGGTTCGTTTAACGGTTCGCCAGACAGCAGCAGCACGATGGCATCGCTGGTGGCTTCAATGTGCAGCGTTTTCCCTTGCTGGCTTAGCACCACCAGTTGCGCTTCGCTGGCTGGCGTGGTGCCGTTGACGGTGATATTGCCTTTCAATACCACCAGGGCGGTGCTCCATCCTTCCGGCTGGGACAACGTAAGCTGGTGATTACGTTGCAGGCGCATATCCCAGACGTTCAGTGGCGAGAAGGTATGTGCTGGCCCTTTTATATCCTCGTAGCTACCCGCAATAACGCGAACACTTCCTGCGTCATCAGGCAGAGCAACCGTGGGGATAACATCGCTGGTGATGCCCTGATAACCCGGCACGGCCATTTTGTCTTTTGCCGGCAGGTTGACCCATAGTTGCACCATTTCCAGCTCACCACCCTTCCGGGTAAATTCCGGAGAATGGAATTCTTCGTGTAATATGCCTGCACCTGCAGTCATCCACTGCACGTCGCCTGGGCCGATAATCCCCCCGCGGCCAGTTGAGTCACGATGTTCAACTTCACCGCTGTAAACGATGGTCACCGTTTCGAAACCACGGTGAGGGTGTTCGCCCACGCCACGTTTTTCATTACCTGGGGTGAAGGTATGTGGCCCGGCGTAATCCAGCAGCAGGAACGGACTTAACTGTTCAGCATGAGACTGGTAAGAGAACATCGAGCGAACCGGGAATCCATCGCCAACCCAGTGTGGGCGAGGTGCGGTGTAGACGCCTGTTACTTGTTTCATATGTATCTCCTCAGTGGCGTTATCTTGATGTGAATAAGCTTATATTCATGACAGAGAACTGAGTAGTAGCTAAAATAGCCTTCACCGTCTCATAAATAGGACAATAAGATGACTAAGCCGGATCTCAATGATTTCGCGTGGTTTGTTCACGTAGTTGAAGAGGGAGGATTCGCTGCGGCCGGTCGGGCGCTCGATGAACCGAAATCAAAACTGAGCCGCCGAATTGCACAACTGGAGGAGAGGCTGGGGGTGCGGTTGATTCAGCGAACCACCCGGCAGTTTAATGTTACTGAAGTTGGGCAAACGTTCTACGAACACTGTAAGGCTATGCTGGTGGAAGCGCAGGCAGCGCAGGATGCCATCGCGGCGTTGCAGGTAGAGCCGCGAGGTATTGTGAAGCTGACCTGTCCGGTCACTTTACTGCACGTGCATGTCGGCTCCATGCTCGCCCGTTTTATGGCACGTTATCCCGATGTATCCGTGCAGCTTGAGGCTACAAATCGTCGGGTTGACGTAGTAGGTGAAGGCCTTGATGTTGCGATTCGCGTCAGACCCCGTCCTTTTGAGGATAGCGATCTGGTTATGCGTGTACTTGCAGACAGGGGGCATCGCCTATATGCCAGCCCGCGATTGATCGAGCAGATGGGCACTTTACATGCGCCAGCGGAGCTGACCCGATGGCCGGGTCTGAGCCTGGCCACAGGTAAGCATGTGCATCGCTGGGAATTATTTGGCCCACAGGGCGCGCGTGCGGAGGTGCATTTCACACCGCGTATGATCACTACCGACATGCTGGCTTTACGCGAAGCGGCAGTGGCCGGTGTAGGGGTCGTTCAGCTCCCGCAATTGATGGTAAAAGAGCAAATAGCGGCGGGCGAGCTGGTGGCATTACTGGACGGTTGGGAACCAAAGCGAGAGATCATTCACGCGGTCTTTCCATCGCGCAGGGGGTTATTGCCGTCGGTTCGTGCATTGGTGGATTTCCTCACGGAAGAATATGCACGAATGAACGAGGATTAAATACGTAATATCAGCCAACAAAAAAGGCCGGTTAAACCGACCTTTTATTATCTGGACGCCATTCGGGCGTTAAAACAATCAGCGACTACGGAAGACAATGCGGCCTTTGCTCAGGTCGTACGGGGTTAGTTCAACAGTCACTTTGTCGCCCGTCAGGATGCGGATATAGTTTTTACGCATTTTACCGGAGATGTGTGCAGTAACCACGTGACCGTTTTCTAACTCTACGCGGAACATGGTATTAGGTAACGTATCGAGAACGGTACCCTGCATTTCAATATTGTCTTCTTTGGCCATCTAATCCTCTGGGGTATCACTACCGTAATTTGAACCGGCAAGATAATGCCGAAGTTCTTTTAATAAGTAAAGATTTGTGCGTTTAAAACGCAGCAAATCGGGTTTGGCGCATTACTCTAACCGCACACAACAAAGCCGCACTAAAAGCGCAACGTGTAAGGGAACGATGAGATAAACGATAGGCGTTGCCTGACGCGAACTGTTCCTTAACGGCGGCGGGGTAATGGGCTAAACCGACTCTGCGGCACCAATTATAACACCCCGACAAAAAATGTGCCGAAAACATTCACTCCTGAGGCGAAAATAACGTCCTGGGCACCCAGAAGTGGCTCGGTAGGCGCTGCTGGCGAAGCCTGCTTAAATGTTCAAGGTAGTCCCTGCGCGGAGTCTCAATGGCTCCCAGTGACGCGGTGTGGGTATTTAACACCTGGCAATCGATTAATTTTCCGCCCTGACGAATAAATTCAGCGCAAAAAACAAGCAGTGCGGTTTTGGATGCATTTTCCTGGCGACTGAACATCGACTCACCGCAGAAAAGGGTACCTTGCGCAACACCGTACATCCCGCCGACTAATTCATTTTGTCGCCATACTTCAATAGAGTGCGCGTGTCCAAGTTCATGCAACCGATGATAGGCATCCACGACATCATGCGTTATCCAGGTGCCTTCTTCCCGGTCGTTTGCACATCCTTCAATGACCTGACCAAACGCGTAATTAAGCGTCACGCGATACGGTGAGTGTTTATGAAAGCGCTTCATGCTGCGACTTATGTGAAATTTGTCAGGCCAAAGAATGGCGCGTGGGTCGGGCGACCACCAGAGAATAGGGTCGCCAGGGGAAAACCACGGGAAAATACCGCGTTGGTAGGCCATTAGCAGGCGGGCAGGGCTGAGATCGCCCCCCAGCGCTAATAAACCGTTAGGCTCGCGTAAAGCGCCTTCCGGTGAGGGGAAGGCGATAGAATGGCGGGACAGTTGTACCAGGCGCATGACAGCGAAACTCCACTACGCGAGTCGGATCGTTCAATAATAGCTTACAGACGTTGCTTAAACTGGTAATAACGCCCCTGCCTGGCTAACAGATCTGCGTGATTACCTTGCTCAATTATGTGTCCGTTGTCCATCACTATTATTTGATTAAATCGCGACAGTCCGCGCAGGCGATGTGTGACCATGAGTACGGTTTTATTGCGCATCACATCGTTAATCAATTCAAGCATTTGACTTTCCGTTGTCGCATCCAGACCTTCAGTAGGTTCATCCAGAAGCATCAGCGGCGCATCGTGCAGCAAGGCTCGCGCGATAGCCAAACGGCGTAGCTCTCCGCCTGAAAGCTGACGACCGCCTTCACCCAGCCAGGCATTGAGACCATCACCTTCAAGCAGTTTTTCCAGACCGACACGGCACAGCATCCCGGATAGCGCTTCATCGCTGGCGTGTGGCGCAGCCAGCAGCAGGTTATCGCGCAATGTCGCACTGAACAGATGCACTCGCTGTGGCACGACGCTGATGCATTGGCGTAAAGCGGCTTCGTTCAGCGTTGAAATCGGATGATCGTTAATCAGGATTTCGCCGCTTTGTGGATCCCATGCACGGGTTAATAATTGCAGTAACGTTGATTTCCCACAGCCTGTCCGACCCAGAATCGCAATGTGTTCACCAGGTTTAGCGAGCAAAGAAAGGGTGTCCAGCGCTTTTTGTGTTTGCCCAGGATAGCTGAAAGACACCTCACGCAATGTCAGAGTAATTTGTTCCGAAACGGTAGCTTCCGTATCCGGGAAGGTGACTTCCGGTTTCTGCTCTGTCAGCTCGGTAATACGTAGTGCTGAAGCAATCACCTGGCCGAGATGTTGAAATGCGCCGGTAACAGGGGCCAGCGCTTCGAAAGCGGCCAGCGCGCAGAATACAAACAACGCTATCAGTGCGCCGGGTTGTGTGTTTCCACCTACGCCACCTGAAGCCATCCATAACATCATCACTACAGCCAGAGCGCCAATCAGCAGCATGACAGCCTGAGACAAGGCCGTTAATTCGGACTGACGACGCTGCGCTTCGTGCCACTGTAATTCGGTGGTTTCCATTTGTGTGCGATAGCGATCGCTGGCACCAAAAATGGTCAGCTCAGCCTGACCCTGTAACCAGGAGGTCAACTGCTGACGATATTGCCCTCGCAGATGCGTCAGGTTCTGCCCGGTGCTTTTACCTGCCTGGTAAAACAACGGAGGCAAGATAAACAGAGTCAGCAGCATAATGCCGCCAAGGGTGATGGCGAGCGTGAGATCGAGAACGCTCAATCCTAGCGTGACCACCACAATAACGACAAACGCGCCAACCAGCGGGGAGAGCACGCGTAAATAGAGATGATCGAGCGTGTCGACATCCGCCACAACGCGGTTGAGCAGTTCGCCCTGGCCGTATCGGGCGAGCCCGGCAGGGGAGAGCGGCAGCAATTTGCTGAAGGTGTAAATACGCAAATGCTGCAATACACGAAACGTCGCATCGTGACTGACCAGTCGTTCGAAATAACGACCTGCGGTTCGGGTAATTGCCGCCCCGCGAACGCCAGCTGCCGGGAGCATGTAGTTAAAACTGTAGATCCCGGTGACACCGACAACGGCGGAAGCAGACAGGAACCAGCCTGAAAGCGTCAGCAAACCAATGCTTGCCAATAATGTGACGATCGCCAGAACGATCCCCAGTGTTAACATCCATTTATGACGTTTATACAGCGTCAGATAGGGTAGCAAAGCGCGCATTTAGATGTCCTCCTGACGGTGAGCCAGTAATGTCGCAAAAGCCCCGTTGGCTGCGCTAAGTTGCGCATAGGTACCTTGTTCGACAATCTGACCGTCTTGCATGACCCAGATGGCGTCCCAGTCGGCAAGATCTTCCAACTGGTGCGTAACCATCAGTGTGCTCTGGCGGCGCGATGCCGCATTCAACGCCTGCATCACGCGTTGTTCGCTGTGTGCATCCAGACTGGCTGCGGGTTCGTCGAGCAGCAGTAACTGACACGGGTTGAGTAAGGCGCGGGCAACGGCAACGCGCTGTGCTTGTCCGACAGAAAGTCGACCTGCCTGGTCGCCTACAGGGGTATCCACACCCTGAGGAAGCAGCGGTAAAAACTCACTGACCCAGGCGCTATCGAGCGCGGCCTGTAGCTGTTCTTCGCTGGCATCAGGGCATGCCAGCAGCACATTTTCGCGCAATGTAGCAGCCGGAAGCTGCGGGTTTTGCCCAACCCATGAGAGTTGTTTACGCCAGGCGTCAGGCGACAAGTCACGAAGTTCAAAGCCATTAATACGCAATGAGCCCTGATACGAGAGAAAACCGGACAGGACATTCAGCAACGAGCTCTTACCGGACCCACTACGCCCAACCAGCACCGCGCGCTGGCCTGCAGGTAGGGAGAAGTTAAGCGGGCCAGCCAGAATTTTGCCTTCGGGTGAGGTGATGATCAGATCTTCGGCTTCAATTGCAACCGCGTCTTTGGTCGCCAGCTCAATATCGCCACGCTCAGGATGCGCGAGCGGGGTTTCCATGAACGTTTTCAGACTGTCGGCAGCGCCTACCGCTTGCGCCTTGGCATGGTAAAACGTCCCCAGGTCGCGCAGCGGCTGGAAAAATTCCGGTGCCAGAATCAGCGCCAGGAAACCTGCCGCCAGCGTGACGCCGGTTCCGTAGTGGCCGAAATCAAGCTCGCCAAGATAAGAAAAACCGAAGTACACGGCTACCAGGGCAATGGAGAGCGAAGTGAAAAACTCCAGCACGCCCGAAGAGAGGAATGCCAGGCGAAGCACTTCCATCGTGCGCTGACGGAAATCCTGCGATGCAGCCCGGATGCTTTCCGTCTCCGCTTCGCCGCGACCAAAAATTCTCAGTGTTTCCATGCCGCGCAAGCGATCGAGGAAGTGACCGCTGAGTCGGGCAAGTGCCTGAAAGTTACGCCGGTTGGCATCGGCAGCGCCCATACCGACCATCGCCATAAACAGAGGGATCAGTGGTGCGGTTCCCAACAGGATAAGGGCTGCAACCCAGTTTGACGGGAAAACGGCAGCCACAATCAATAACGGGACGCAAACCGCAAGCGCCATTTGCGGCAAATAACGCGCATAGTAGTCATGCATATCGTCAATCTGTTCCAGAATCAGCGTGGCCCAGCTTCCGGCAGGCTTCCCCTGTATCCATGCTGGCCCCGCTTGTTGCAGACGGTCCAGAACCTGGCGACGAATCTCAAAACGAATATGTTGGCCCGCGTGAAACCCTATTCGCTCACGTAACCAGACAACCCACGCCCGCAGGATAAAAATCAAGACCAGCACGACGAAAGGGAACAGCAGCGCTTCACGGGGAATATTTTCCATGATCATGTGCTGCAGAATCCGAGCCATGAGCCAGGCCTGAGCGACAATTAACAGGCCACTCACGAACCCCAACAGGCGTGAAATATTCAGCCAGCGTTGAGAAATGACACTTTGCTGTTTTAACCAGCGGGTAAGCTCTTTTTGACGGGTTTTATTCATTGCACGCTTAGCAGGTGAGTTATTGGAATTTTTGGGCAGGACAATGTTACAACGGGGCAAAAATAAAGGCGACTTATAGTCGCCTTTTTTACTTTTGTTACTGATTTGTAAAAACTATTTGCAGGCGTCCGCCAGACCGTCGAGATAACGTTCAGCGTCCAGGGCGGCCATACAACCTGTGCCAGCTGAGGTAATCGCCTGACGATAAATATGGTCCATCACGTCACCGGCAGCGAACACACCAGGAATGCTGGTTTGTGTCGCATTGCCGTGAATACCGGACTGAACTTTGATATAGCCGTTTTCCAGTTCAAGTTGACCATCGAAAATAGCCGTGTTCGGGCTGTGGCCGATGGCGACAAACAATCCGGCGACGTCGAGAGATTCAACGTTGTCAGTATTTTGCGTATCGCGCAGACGCAATCCGGTTACACCCATTTGATCGCCAGTCACCTCTTCCAGTGTGCGATGCGTGTGCAGCACGATGTTGCCGTTTTCAACTTTATCCATCAAACGTTTGATGAGGATTTTCTCGGCACGGAAACTGTCGCGGCGATGAATCAAGTGAACTTCGGAGGCGATATTCGCCAGGTATAACGCTTCTTCCACCGCGGTGTTGCCGCCGCCGATCACCGCAACTTTTTGGTTACGATAGAAGAAACCGTCGCAGGTTGCGCAGGCGGAGACACCGCGGCCTTTAAAGGCTTCTTCTGAAGGTAAGCCCAGATAGCGTGCTGAAGCGCCAGTGGCGATGATCAGTGCGTCACAGGTGTATTCGCCGCTGTCTCCGGTGAGACGGAAAGGACGGTTTTGCAGATCAACCTTACTGATGTGATCGAAGATGATCTCCGTTTCAAATTTCGTTGCGTGCTCGTGCATGCGCTCCATCAGCAGTGGGCCAGTGAGATCGTTTGGATCGCCAGGCCAGTTCTCCACTTCTGTTGTGGTGGTCAGTTGACCGCCTTTTTCCATACCGGTAATCAGCACCGGCTGCAGGTTTGCGCGCGCAGCGTAGACGGCGGCGGTATAGCCCGCAGGGCCTGAACCCAGAATAAGAAGTTTACTGTGTTTGGTCGTGCCCATGAGATCCCCATAGTTGTTGGTAGGCAATGGGCAGGATTGTAGGGAATTTGCAGACGTAAAAAAAGAGTATGGCGATTTTGTTAACAATATGTGTAATAGCGGAAACCGATGACGGGCAAAATTGAGGGCCGTACACTTCTCTAACTCATTCGAGTTGGGGACGCGTGAAGCCAACGCATAGACAACGTGAAGTATGGCGGGGGTATAATGATTTCTACTTAAAATTGGTCAGTTATAAGGTGATAAAATGACGATTTTCCATCACTCCCAATGAATAACTGGCATGTTGTACTAAAAATCGATGTTTTGCTTTGACAATCACCTGCTGTTTTGCGAAAACATTCAAGGAAGAAAAAAACTGTGTCATGTATATGCTGCATAATCATGCATGTAGATACCATGTTTACCGGGTTAGTGAAATCTACGCATGGTGTGGACAGATGCCATTCGTGATGTCGATAGCCGCCGACAGGCAACGGTCTTCTCACCATAAACCCAGGCATTGCGCACCGTAAATCCCTCTGGGTTGCGGTTTATTGTGATGGGTAGCGACTCTGAACAGTGATGTTAGTAGAGTCAGGCAGGAGTAGGGAAGGAATACAGAGAGACAATAATAATGGTAGATAGTAAGAAGCGCCCTGGCAAAGATCTCGACCGTATCGATCGTAACATTCTTAATGAGCTGCAAAAGGATGGGCGTATTTCTAACGTCGAGCTTTCAAAACGAGTGGGACTTTCTCCAACGCCCTGCCTTGAGCGTGTGCGTCGGTTGGAAAGACAGGGTTTTATTCAGGGCTATACAGCGCTGTTGAACCCGCATTATCTGGATGCATCACTTCTGGTTTTTGTTGAGATTACTCTGAATCGTGGCGCCCCGGATGTGTTTGAGCAATTTAACTCTGCAGTACAAAAACTTGAAGAAATTCAAGAGTGTCATTTGGTTTCCGGTGATTTCGACTATCTGCTGAAAACACGCGTACCGGATATGTCGGCATACCGTAAGCTGCTGGGGGAAACCCTGCTGCGTCTGCCTGGCGTGAATGACACACGTACTTACGTGGTAATGGAAGAAGTCAAACAGAGCAATCGTCTGGTAATTAAGACGCGCTAACACGGAACAGGTGCAAAATCGACGCAGTTTGATTACACTCCTGTTAATCCATACAGCAACAGTGCCGGGGTAACCCGGTGCTGTTGTCCGTTTTAGCATCGGGCAGGAAAAGCCTGAAACCTGGAGAGCCGTTTTTGAGCCAGGAATACACTGAAGACAAAGACGTCACATTGACGAAGTTAAGCAGCGGGCGCCGACTTCTGGAAGCGTTGCTGATTCTTATTGCCCTTTTTGCCGTCTGGTTGATGGCTGCCTTACTCAGCTTTAACCCTTCGGACCCCAGTTGGTCGCAAACCGCATGGCACGAGCCTATCCATAATCTGGGCGGAATACCCGGAGCATGGCTGGCGGATACGCTGTTCTTTATTTTTGGTGTCATGGCTTACACTATCCCCGTGATAATCGTCGGTGGTTGCTGGTTTGCCTGGCGACATCAGGCCAGCGACGAATACGTCGATTACTTCGCCGTATCGCTGCGTATTATTGGCGTTCTGGCGCTGATCCTCACCTCTTGCGGGCTTGCCGCAATCAATGCCGATGACATCTGGTATTTTGCCTCTGGCGGCGTTATTGGCAGCCTGCTCAGTACCACGCTGCAACCCTTGTTGCACAGCAGTGGTGGTACGCTTGCGCTGTTATGTATCTGGGCCGCGGGTTTAACGCTGTTTACTGGCTGGTCATGGGTGAGCATTGCCGAGAAACTGGGCGGCTGGTTACTGAATATCCTGACATTTGCCAGCAATCGTACTCGTCGCGATGATACCTGGGTTGATGACGAAGAATATGACGATGATGAAGAGTCTGTCGACGCCGTTGATGGCACCCCACATGAATCCCGACGGGCACGTATTCTGCGCGGAGCGTTAGCGCGCCGTAAACGGCTGGCAGAGAAGTTTACCAATCCACTTGGGCGTCACACTGATGCCGCGCTGTTCTCCGGCAAGCGCATGGATGATGAGGATGAAATTGAATACAGCGCGCGTGGCGTTGTAGCCGATCCTAACGATGTCTTGTTCTCTGGCAACCGTGCCACATTGCCTGAATACGATGAATTCGACCCGCTATTAAACGGCCATTCAGTGACTGAGCCGGTCACCGCGGCAGCGGCCACTGCGGCAACTCAGGCCTGGAGTGCGCCAGTCGACCCGCTGTTGCAACCTGCGCCAGTACCGGGAGCCGTTTTAGAACAACCCGTTCCTGCTGTGGCATGGCAATCTGCACCGGCTCCGCAAACCGGTGAAGCGGTTATCGCGCCAGCACCGGAAGGTTACCCACAGCCCGTTCAGTACGCACAGCCTCCGGTTCAGCCTTATGAACCCTGGCAGCAACCCGCACCGGTTGAACCGCAGATGCCATATTCTGTACCGCCAGTTGCCGAAGCTGGCTATGAACAGCCGACGATGCCGCAACCGGCAATGCCGTGGCAAGCACCTGAGCCGGTGGTGGAACACGCCTGGCAACCAGAACCGGTTTACCAGCAGAGTGCGCCGCTTGAACCGCAGCTTGTCTATCAGCAAGACACCGTGCAGCAACAACCCGTGGTTCATCAGCAGCCCGTGGTGGAACAGCCGCCGGTTGCCGAGCCTGAACCTGTCGTTGAAGAGGTGAAACCAGCACGTCCACCGCTCTACTATTTTGAAGAAGTGGAAGAAAAACGTGCGCGTGAGCGTGAGCAGCTAGCTGCCTGGTATCAGCCGATTCCAGAACCTGTACAAGAGCCTGAGCGGGTGAAACCCGTTGCACCGTCTATGCCTGCTGCATCCATACCTCCCGTTGAGTCTGTGGCTGCCGCAGCGCCGTTGGCTGCAGGGGCGAAAAACGCTGCATTGGGTGCCGGTGCAGCCGTTGCCGCACCGGTATTTAGTCTTGCTGGGAGTGGTGCGCCGCGTCCGCAGGTGAAAGAGGGAATTGGCCCGCAACTGCCACGTCCTAATCGTGTGCGTGTCCCGACACGCCGGGAGTTGGCTTCATATGGCATTAAGTTGCCTTCACAACGTATGGCTGAAGAGAAAGCGCGCGAAGAGCAGCTTGATACGGATGCGCAATACAGTGACGATGAAATTGATGCCATGCAGCAGGATGAACTGGCGCGTCAATTTGCTCAGTCGCAGCAGCATCGCTATGGCGAAGAGTATCAGGATGACACAGCGCATGCTGATGACGAAGATTCAGCAGCAGAAGCTGAACTGGCGCGTCAGTTCGCATCTTCCCAACAGCAACGTTATTCCGGCGCGCAGCCTGCCGGGGCGAATCCATTCTCGCTTGATGATTTTGAATTCTCACCAATGAAAGCGTTAGTGGATGAAGGTCCGCATGAGCCGCTGTTTACGCCCAGCGTGATGCCGGAACCTGCGCCACAGTATCAACAGCCTGTCGCACCGCAGCAGCATTATCAGCAGCCGCCACAGCCTGTTGCACCGCAGCAGCATTACCAGCAGCCGCCACAGCCTGTCGCACCGCAGCAGCATTATCAGCAGCCGCCACAGCCTGTTGCACCGCAGCAGCATTATCAGCAGCCGCCACAGCCTGCCGCACCGCAGCAGCATTATCAGCAGCCATCGCAGCCTGTCACACCACCGCCGCAGCATTATCAGCAGCCGCCACAGCCTGCCGCTCCGCAGCAGCACTATCAGCAGCCATCGCAGCCTGTCACACCACCGCCGCAGGAAAGCCTGATCCATCCGTTATTGATGCGTAATGGCGACAGCCGCCCTGTACAGCGTCCGACGACGCTGCTGCCATCGCTGGATTTGCTCACCCCACCACCGGCGGAAGTTGAGCCAATAGATACATTCGCGCTGGAGCAAATGGCGCGTCTGGTGGAAGCGCGTCTGGCCGATTTCCGTATTAAAGCCGATGTGGTGAACTACTCGCCCGGACCGGTCATTACCCGTTTTGAGTTAAATCTGGCACCGGGTGTTAAAGCTGCGCGTATTTCTAACCTCTCCCGAGATCTGGCGCGCTCGCTATCCACTGCGGCAGTTCGTGTAGTGGAGGTTATTCCAGGTAAACCGTATGTAGGACTGGAATTACCGAACAAAAAACGCCAGACCGTCTATCTGCGTGAAGTACTGGATAACGCGAAATTCCGTGATAATCCGTCACCGCTTACTGTCGTTCTCGGCAAGGACATTGCTGGTGAACCAGTGACTGCCGATTTGGCGAAGATGCCGCATCTGTTGGTGGCAGGTACTACGGGGTCAGGTAAATCTGTTGGGGTCAACGCCATGATCCTCAGCATGCTCTACAAGGCGCAGCCGGAAGATGTTCGCTTTATCATGATCGACCCGAAAATGCTCGAGCTGTCGGTTTATGAAGGTATCCCGCATCTGTTGACTGAAGTTGTTACGGATATGAAAGACGCAGCCAATGCCTTGCGCTGGAGCGTTAATGAAATGGAACGCCGCTATAAGCTGATGTCAGCGCTGGGTGTGCGTAACCTTGCGGGCTACAACGAGAAGATTGCGGAAGCAGATCGTATGGGACGTCCAATCCCGGACCCGTACTGGAAACCAGGCGATAGCATGGATGTCACTCATCCGGTACTGAAAAAAGAGCCGTATATTGTGGTTCTGGTCGATGAATTTGCTGATCTGATGATGACTGTCGGTAAAAAAGTGGAAGAACTGATCGCCCGTCTGGCGCAAAAAGCGCGTGCGGCAGGTATCCACCTGGTGCTGGCAACCCAGCGTCCGTCAGTTGACGTTATCACTGGGCTTATCAAAGCAAATATCCCGACGCGTATAGCGTTTACTGTCTCGAGCAAAATTGACTCTCGTACCATTCTTGATCAGGGTGGCGCTGAATCCCTGTTGGGCATGGGCGATATGCTCTATTCTGCACCAAACTCAACGATTCCGGTGCGTGTACATGGTGCCTTTGTGCGCGATGAAGAGGTTCACGCGGTCGTCCAGGACTGGAAAGCGCGTGGCCGTCCACAGTACGTGGAAGGCATCACCTCGGACACCGAAAGTGAAGGTGGCGGCGGTGGTTTTGACGGTGGGGAAGAACTGGATCCGTTGTTCGATCAGGCGGTGAATTTTGTTACCCAGAAACGCAAAGCTTCCATCTCCGGCGTCCAGCGCCAGTTCCGCATTGGTTATAACCGTGCGGCGCGCATCATCGAACAGATGGAAGCGCAGGGAATTGTCAGCGAGCAGGGACATAATGGCAATCGTGAAGTGTTGGCCCCACCGCCCTTTGATTGATTGCAAAGTTAAGTAATTCAGTATTTTCTACTTTCCTCATGCTGATTTTTGGCCTGAAATGGATAGCAGAAGGAGCTCCCCGTTGGGAGTGACGTATTTTGAGGAATAACGATGAAAAGAATCGCAATCACCTGTGCATTATTGTCGAGCTTTGTGGTGAGCAGCGTTTGGGCTGACGCCGCCAGCGACCTGAAAAGCCGTCTGGATAAAGTCAGCAGCTTCCACGCCAGTTTTACCCAGAAGGTAACGGATGGTAGCGGCGCAGCGGTGCAGGAAGGCCAGGGTGATTTATGGGTTAAACGTCCGAATCTGTTTAACTGGCATATGACACAGCCTGATGAAAGCATTCTGGTCTCTGATGGTAAAACACTGTGGTTCTTCAACCCGTTTGTTGAGCAGGCGACGGCGACCTGGCTGAAAGATGCCACGGGTAACACGCCGTTTATGCTGATTGCGCGGAACCAGTCCAGCGACTGGCAGCAGTACAATATTAAGCAAAACGGCGATGATTTTGTGCTGACGCCCAAAACCAGCAGCGGCAACCTGAAGCAGTTCACCATCAATGTTGGCCGCGACGGAACAATTCATCAGTTTAGCGCTGTTGAACAGGACGATCAGCGTAGTAGCTACCAGTTGAAATCGCAGCAGAATGGCGCGATCGAACCATCAAAATTCACCTTTACCCCGCCACAAGGCGTAACGGTAGACGATCAACGTAAGTAGAGGCGCGTGAGTGGGCAACCTGTCGCTCGATTTTTCTGATAATACCTTTCAACCCCTGGCCGCGCGTATGCGGCCAGAAAATTTAGCGCAGTATATCGGCCAGCAACATCTGCTGGCTGCGGGTAAGCCCTTGCCGCGCGCCATCGAGGCCGGACACCTGCATTCCATGATTTTATGGGGGCCGCCAGGAACGGGAAAGACCACGCTTGCCGAAGTCATTGCCCGTTATGCGAACGCTGATGTTGAACGTATTTCAGCCGTCACCTCGGGTGTGAAGGAAATTCGCGAAGCGATTGAACGTGCGCGTCAGAATCGTAATGCTGGCCGACGCACAATACTGTTCGTGGACGAAGTTCACCGCTTTAATAAAAGCCAGCAGGACGCTTTTCTTCCGCATATTGAAGACGGCACGATTACGTTTATTGGGGCGACCACCGAAAATCCCTCGTTTGAGCTGAACTCGGCACTGCTGTCGCGCGCACGCGTTTATTTACTGAAATCATTGACCACTGAAGATATCGAGCAGGTGCTGGATCAGGCGATGTCAGATAAAGCGCGAGGTTATGGCGGTCAGGATATCGTTTTGCCGAACGAAACGCGTCGGGCGATTGCTGAACTGGTAAACGGTGATGCGCGGCGGGCGCTAAATACGCTGGAAATGATGGCCGACATGGCCGAAGTTGATGATTCTGGCAAGCGCGTATTGAAACCAGAATTGCTCACTGAGATTGCCGGTGAACGTAGCGCGCGTTTCGATAATAAAGGCGATCGTTTTTACGACCTGATCTCAGCATTGCATAAGTCGGTTCGCGGTAGTGCACCGGATGCAGCTCTTTACTGGTATGCGCGCATCATTAGTGCAGGCGGTGACCCGCTCTACGTTGCCCGTCGCTGTTTGGCAATTGCCTCTGAAGATGTGGGAAATGCCGACCCTCGCGCTATGCAGGTGGCAATTTCTGCATGGGATTGTTTTACCCGCGTAGGTCCTGCGGAAGGTGAACGCGCTATTGCTCAGGCGATTGTCTATCTGGCCTGCGCGCCGAAAAGTAATGCGGTATACACCGCCTTTAAAGCCGCTCTGGCAGATGCCCGTGAACGCCCAGATTACGACGTACCGGTGCACTTGCGCAACGCGCCGACGAAGCTCATGAAAGAGATGGGGTATGGCCAGGAATATCGCTACGCCCATGATGAGCCAAATGCCTACGCTGCTGGAGAAGAATACTTCCCGCAGGAAATGGCACAAACGCGCTATTATCACCCGACAAACAGAGGCCTTGAAGGCAAGATTGGCGAAAAGCTCGCCTGGCTCGCCGGACAGGATCAAAATAGCCCTATAAAACGCTACCGTTAGTGTTATCGTTGCGGTAATGTTGTCGATGTATCCCTGTGACCGCAGGCTGTGGTCACTTTCTCCTATTTTAATTCGATAAGCACAGGATAAGCATGCTCGATCCCAATCTGCTGCGTAATGAGCCAGACGCAGTCGCAGAAAAACTGGCAAGCCGGGGCTTTAAGCTGGATGTAGATAAGCTGCGCGCTCTTGAAGAGCGTCGTAAAGTTCTGCAGGTACAAACTGAAAACCTGCAGGCAGAGCGTAACTCTCGATCGAAATCCATCGGCCAGGCAAAAGCGCGCGGGGAAGATATCGAGTCTTTACGTCTGGAAGTGAACAAACTGGGCGAAGAGCTGGATGCCGCGAAAGCTGAACTTGATACCTTACAGGCCGAGATCCGCGACATTGCGCTGACCATTCCTAACCTGCCGGCGGACGACGTTCCGGTAGGTAAAGATGAGAATGACAACGTTGAAGTGAGTCGCTGGGGTACCCCACGTGAATTCGATTTCGACGTGCGCGATCACGTGACGCTGGGTGAAATGCACACAGGTCTTGATTTCGCCGCTGCGGTTAAACTGACCGGCTCTCGTTTTGTTGTCATGAAAGGGCAGATTGCGCGTATGCACCGTGCGCTGTCTCAGTTCATGCTGGATCTGCATACTGAACAACATGGCTACAGTGAAAACTACGTTCCGTATCTGGTCAACCATGACACGCTGTACGGTACCGGTCAGTTGCCGAAATTTGCTGGTGATCTGTTCCATACGCGTCCGCTGGATGAAGAAGCCGACAGCAGCAACTATGCGCTGATCCCGACGGCAGAAGTTCCGCTGACCAACCTGGTACGCGATGAAATCATTGACGAAGACGCGTTGCCAATCAAAATGACTGCGCATACGCCATGCTTCCGTTCTGAGGCTGGTTCTTATGGTCGTGATACCCGCGGTCTGATCCGTATGCACCAGTTCGACAAAGTTGAGATGGTGCAGATTGTTCGTCCTGAAGATTCTATGGACGCGCTGGAAGAGATGACCGGTCATGCTGAAAAAGTACTTCAGCTGCTGGGTCTGCCGTACCGTAAGATCATTCTGTGTACTGGTGACATGGGCTTCGGCGCATGCAAAACCTACGATCTGGAAGTGTGGATCCCGGCACAGAATACCTATCGTGAAATATCCTCCTGCTCCAACGTGTGGGATTTCCAGGCTCGCCGCATGCAGGCGCGTTGCCGTAGCAAATCTGACAAGAAAACACGTTTAGTGCATACGCTGAACGGTTCTGGTCTGGCAGTGGGACGTACGCTGGTCGCCGTTATGGAAAACTACCAGCAAGCTGATGGCCGTATTCAGGTACCGGAAGTATTACGTCCGTACATGAATGGCCTGGAATTCATCGGCTAAGTCATTTTTCCTTGCTAAAAAAGCGCCTCAGGGCGCTTTTTTTACGCCCGTTTGATGCCGGACAATAACCCTTACTCCATTAGTGGTAATACTGCCTTCGAATGAAAGTCAGTATTTATCTCTGTCTTTGCATAAATTCGCTATATAACGGTCTGTATAACGATAGTATCGATATATAAACGACTATACAACGAACATTCCCTTTTTGTTTATTGTGAGCAGCAGAGTGAGCCACTATGAAAACTAAGATCCCCGATGCCGTGCTGGCAGCTGAGGTGAGTCGTCGCAGTTTGGTAAAAACGACGGCGATAGGCGGGCTGGCAGTGGCCAGTAGCGCGTTTACCCTGCCATTTACCCGTATTGCAAACGCTGCAGATGCCATCAACCCGTCACCCGTCAATGAGAAAGTGATCTGGAGTGCGTGTACGGTAAACTGCGGTAGCCGTTGTCCGCTGCGTATGCATGTCGTAGACGGTGAAATCAAATATGTCGAGACCGACAACACGGGCGATGATAACTATGACGGCTTGCATCAGGTTCGTGCCTGCCTGCGTGGTCGGTCCATGCGTCGTCGTGTTTATAATCCCGATCGTCTGAAATACCCAATGAAGCGTGTCGGCAAACGTGGTGAAGGTAAATTTGAGCGCATCAGTTGGGATGAAGCCTACGATATCATCGCCAGCAATATGCAGCGTCTGATTAAAGACTACGGTAACGAGTCTATCTATCTTAACTATGGGACCGGTACGCTGGGCGGTACGATGACGCGCTCATGGCCGCCGGGTAAAACGCTGGTAGCACGTTTAATGAACTGTTGCGGCGGTTACCTGAACCACTATGGGGATTATTCTTCTGCGCAAATCGCGGCAGGACTGAACTATACCTATGGCGGATGGGCAGACGGTAACAGCCCGTCTGACATTGAAAACAGTAAGCTCGTTGTCTTGTTTGGTAATAACCCTGGCGAAACGCGTATGAGCGGTGGTGGGGTGACCTATTACCTTGAACAGGCGCGGCAGAAATCTAATGCCCGCATGATCATAATCGATCCCCGCTACACGGATACCGGTGCGGGACGCGAAGATGAATGGATCCCCATTCGACCGGGTACAGATGCAGCGCTGGTTAACGGTATTGCCTATGTGCTGATCAGTGAGAATATGGTTGATCAACCGTTCCTCGATAAGTACTGCGTGGGCTATGACGAAAAAACCCTCCCGGCGGGAGCGCCGAAGAACGGTCACTATAAAGCGTATATTCTTGGTCAGGGTAAAGACGGTATCGCGAAGACCCCGGAATGGGCTGCGCAGATAACCGGTATTCCTGCTGAACGAATTGTTAAGTTGGCGCGTGAAATTGGTAGCGCGAAACCCGCCTACATTAGCCAGGGCTGGGGACCGCAGCGCCACGCCAACGGCGAGATTGCGACCCGTGCCATTTCTATGTTGGCCATTCTGACCGGCAACGTCGGTATTAACGGCGGCAATAGCGGTGCACGTGAGGGATCATACGATTTGCCGTTTGAGCGTATGCCAACGCTGGAAAACCCCGTTGAAACCAGCATCTCAATGTTTATGTGGACGGATGCGATTGAGCGTGGTCCTGAAATGACGGCGCTGCGCGACGGTGTTCGTGGTAAGGATAAGCTCGACGTTCCGATTAAGATGATCTGGAACTATGCCGGTAACTGCCTGATTAACCAGCACTCTGATATCAACCGTACGCATGAAATCCTGCAGGATGATAAGAAGTGCGAAATGATCGTCGTTATCGACTGCCATATGACCTCCTCGGCGAAATATGCCGATATTCTGCTGCCGGACTGTACGGCCTCTGAGCAGATGGACTTCGCGCTGGATGCATCTTGCGGGAATATGTCCTACGTGATTTTCACCGATCAGGCAATCAAGCCACGCTTTGAATGCAAGACTATCTACCAAATGACCAGCGAGCTGGCGAAACGCCTCGGCGTCGAGCAACAGTTTACGGAAGGCCGTACTCAGGAAGAGTGGATGCGTCATTTGTATGAACAGTCGCGCAAGGCTATACCGGAACTGCCGACATTTGAAGAGTTCCGTAAGCAGGGCATCTTTAAGCAGCGTGATCCTGAAGGACATCACGTGGCGTATAAAGCGTTTCGAGAGGACCCCAAAGCCAATCCGCTTACCACGCCGTCAGGCAAGATTGAAATTTATTCTCAAGCGCTGGCAGAAATTGCCGCAACCTGGGAACTGCCGGAAGGCGATGTGATCGATCCATTACCGATTTATACACCGGGCTTTGAAAGCTTAAACGATCCACTGGTGGAAAAATTCCCTCTGCAATTAACGGGCTTCCACTATAAATCTCGCGTCCACTCGACCTATGGCAACGTTGACGTTCTGAAAGCGTCCTGTCGCCAGGAAATGTGGATTAACCCGATGGATGCACAACGACGCGGTATTAACAACGGTGACAAGGTACGTATCTTTAACGACCGTGGTGAAGTGCATATCGAGGCTAAAGTTACCCCGCGTATGATGCCTGGCGTTGTTGCACTGGGTGAGGGCGCCTGGTATGACCCGGATGTGAAGCGTGTTGATCAGGGCGGTTGTATTAACGTGCTGACGACCCAGCGGCCTTCTCCTCTCGCTAAGGGGAACCCATCACATACGAACCTTGTTCAGGTTGAAAAGGTGTAAGGAGTAACCGATGACAACCCAGTATGGATTTTTTATTGATTCCAGCCGTTGCACCGGTTGCAAAACTTGCGAACTGGCCTGCAAAGACTTCAAAAATTTAACGCCGGACGTCAGTTTCCGCCGTATTTACGAATACGCCGGCGGTGACTGGCAGGAAGATAACGGTGTCTGGCACCAGAACGTTTTCGCCTATTACCTCTCGATTGCGTGTAACCACTGTGAAGACCCGGCCTGTACCAAGGTGTGTCCAAGCGGCGCGATGCACAAACGTGAAGATGGTTTTGTGGTCGTGGATGAAGACGTGTGCATTGGCTGTCGCTATTGCCACATGGCCTGCCCGTATGGCGCACCGCAATACAATGCCGCCAAAGGACACATGACCAAGTGCGATGGCTGTCATGAACGCGTTGCTGAGGGTAAGAAACCCATCTGTGTCGAATCCTGCCCGCTGCGTGCGCTGGACTTCGGCCCGATAGAGGAACTGCGTAAAAAACACGGCACCCTGGCCGCGGTTGCGCCGCTCCCTGGCGCGCACTTTACCAAACCGAGCATCGTCATCAAACCAAATGCCAATAGCCGCCCGACCGGGGATACCACGGGTTATCTGGCGAATCCGAAGGAGGTGTAAGATGGGAAGTGGATGGCATGAATGGCCGCTGATGATCTTCACTGTTTTCGGGCAGTGTGTTGTGGGTGGCTTTATTGTTCTGGCGCTGGCGCTGATGAAAGGGGACTTACGCCCTGATTCACAGCAGCGTGTGATTACCTGCATGTTTGGCCTGTGGGTATTGATGGGCATCGGTTTTATTGCTTCCATGCTTCACCTGGGCTCACCGATGCGGGCGTTTAACTCCCTCAACCGTGTCGGCTCTTCCGCGCTGAGTAACGAAATCGCCAGCGGCTCGATCTTCTTTGCCGTTGGTGGTCTTGGCTGGCTACTGGCGGTGTTGAAAAAAATGCCGCCAGCATTACGCAATCTGTGGTTAGTTCTCACCATGGTTCTGGGCGTAGTTTTTGTCTGGATGATGGTGCGCGTATATAACACTATTGATACGGTGCCTACCTGGTATAGTGTCTGGACGCCGATTGGATTCTTCCTGACGTTGTTCATGGGAGGTCCGCTGCTGGGATATCTGCTGTTACGGGTTGCCGGAATTGACGGCTGGGCGATGCGACTGCTGCCTGCTATTTCAGTGCTTGCGCTGGTCGTGAGCGGCATCATGTCCGTGATGCAGGGGGCCGAACTGGCGACAATCCACAGTTCTATTCAGCAGGCATCTGCGCTGGTGCCCGATTACGGTTCGCTGATGGCATGGCGGATTGTGGCACTGGCTTTAGCGTTGTGCTGCTGGATTATTCCGCAGGTGAAAGGTTACCAGCCGGCAATACCGCTGCTTTCCGTCGCGTTTATTCTGCTGTTAGTCGGTGAGTTGATTGGCCGCGGCGTGTTCTATGGTCTGCATATGACCGTCGGCATGGCGGTCGCCAGCTAACCTGAAAATGCCGAATGGCATCGCGCTTGTCCGGCCTACACATTACAGTACTGAACGTGTAGGTCGGATAAGGCGTTAATACGGTCATCTTGCAAATAAAAGATGCCGATTATCCATGAATTTTTTCGACTGAACGCAACGGGGCAATTTTGTTTTAGATCAATTAAAACAAATAGATGTATTTTCCCATTTTTTATCAATCCGCGTTAAGAATCAGTAATACGAATCGATCCCTCTGAAAGTGCCTCAGGTCCCTGATTGCGCCGATTGACAATGTTTTTTGCAGTGGCATGATGCGCATGAAATTTGAACTTCCTCACGGTTTTTATTCATGTCCACCTATACCCGTCCCGTCATGCTATTGCTGTGCGGGCTGCTTCTGCTGACCCTGGCGATCGCCGTGTTAAACACGCTCGTTCCGCTTTGGCTCGCCCATGAAAATCTGCCAACCTGGCAGGTAGGAGTGGTTAGTTCGTCTTATTTCACCGGAAATCTGGTTGGGACGTTACTGACCGGGTACTTAATTAAACACCTCGGTTTTAACCGCAGCTATTACATCGCTTCGCTTATTTTTGCCGCGGGCTGTGTCGGACTGGGCATCATGGTAGGTTTTTGGAGCTGGATGACCTGGCGTTTTATTGCGGGCATCGGTTGTGCCATGATCTGGGTGGTAGTGGAAAGTGCGTTGATGTGCAGCGGGACGTCGCGTAACCGTGGACGCTTACTTGCCGCCTATATGATGGTCTATTACGTGGGGACGTTTTTAGGACAATTATTGGTCAGTAAAGTCTCGACAGAATTAATGAATGTTCTGCCGTGGGTGACCGGCACGATCCTGGCCGGAGTATTACCGCTGCTCTTTACCCGCATTGTGAACCAGCAGGGTGATGAACAACAGTCTACCCCCATTGTCTCTATGCTGAAGCTTCGCCAGGCCCGTCTGGGTGTGAATGGCTGCATTATCTCCGGGATTGTGCTGGGGTCGTTGTATGGCCTGATGCCGCTGTACCTCAACCATCAGGGGGTCAGCAATGCCAGCATTGGTTTCTGGATGGCGGTACTGGTCAGTGCAGGTATTCTGGGACAATGGCCAATTGGTCGTTTGGCCGATAAGTTAGGTCGTCTGCTGGTTTTGCGCGTCCAGGTCTTTGTGGTGATCGTCGGGAGTATCGCTATGCTAAATCAGGCGGCGATGGCACCTGCATTGTTTATGCTGGGCGCGGCAGGTTTCACTCTTTATCCGGTTGCGATGGCCTGGGCCTGCGAGAAAGTAGAACATCATCAGTTGGTCGCTATGAACCAGGCATTGTTATTAAGCTATACCGTGGGTAGCCTGCTTGGGCCATCATTTACCGCAATGCTGATGCAAAATTACTCTGACAGTTTACTGTTTATCATGATTGCCAGCGTATCGTTTATTTATTTACTGATGCTGCTGCGTAAGACAGGACATACACCGAATTCTGTGGCGCATATCTGATCTAACAGGATAAAAACAGGTTCCCATACATGCTGTTTATGTATACTTTATGGGAACCTGTTTTATTTAAGTATCGCTATTCCTTCCTGAAAATAAAATGTGCAGAAGATTATAGTTTTACATTCTGCCGTTTCCGCTAGGCCATTTTACCGCGCATAATCCCTCGCTTCATTTATTGATTATCAAAAATAGCGTCTACGAAGGATCGCCAATGGCAAGTGCGCAGGAAAAACAATTGCGGTGGTACAACATCGCATTGATGTCTTTTATTACCGTATGGGGATTCGGTAATGTTGTAAATAACTATGCTAATCAGGGATTAGTGGTTGTCTCTTCATGGATATTTATTTTCGCCCTCTATTTTATCCCTTATGCACTGATTGTCGGACAGCTTGGCTCTACGTTTAAAGACGGTAAAGGTGGGGTTAGTACCTGGATTAAACACACAATGGGACCGGGACTGGCTTATCTCGCCGCGTGGACCTATTGGGTGGTGCATATCCCTTATCTGGCGCAAAAGCCACAGGCTATTCTGATTGCTCTGGGATGGGCGCTGAAAGGCGATGGCTCGCTGATTAAAGAGTACACCGTGGTGGCGTTGCAGGGGCTGACGTTAGCGCTGTTTGTCTTTTTCATGTGGGTTGCATCCCGTGGCATGAAATCGCTTAAAATCGTTGGATCGGTTGCGGGGATCGCGATGTTTGTGATGTCCATTCTGTATGTCGTAATGGCCGTTACCGCTCCGGCGATTACTGATGTGCAGATCGCCACAACCAATATCACCTGGGAATCTTTTATCCCGCATATCGATTTTACCTATATCACAACAATCTCGATGCTGGTCTTTGCAGTCGGTGGCGCGGAGAAAATCTCTCCATACGTTAACCAGACGCGTAACCCAGGCAAAGAGTTCCCGAAAGGGATGTTAGTTCTGGCGGTTATGGTGGCGGTGTGTGCGATCCTGGGGTCTCTGGCAATGGGGATGATGTTTGACTCTCAGCATATTCCTGATGACTTAATGACTAATGGCCAGTATTACGCTTTCCAGAAGCTCGGGGAGTATTACGGCATGGGTAACACATTGATGGTTATTTATGCAGTCGCCAACACGTTAGGTCAAATTGCGGCTTTGGTGTTTTCTATTGATGCGCCGCTTAAAGTTTTACTGGGCGATGCCGATCGCAAATATATTCCTGAAAGCCTGTGTAAAACCAATGCCTCTGGTACACCGGTGAATGGCTATATTCTGACGCTGGTGCTGGTGGCCATTTTGATTATGTTGCCAACGCTGGGTATCGGTGACATGAACAATTTGTATAAATGGTTGCTGAATCTGAATTCAGTAGTGATGCCTCTGCGCTATCTGTGGGTGTTTGTGGCATTTATTGCCGTTATTCGTTTGGCGCAGAAATATAAACCGGAATATGTCTTCATCCGTAACCGCTCTCTGGCGATGACGGTGGGAATTTGGTGTTTTGCGTTTACTGCGTTTGCCTGCCTTACGGGGATCTTTCCGAAAATGGAAGCCTTTACTCCAGAGTGGACGTTCCAGCTCACGCTGAACATTGTGACGCCGTTTGTGTTGGTTGGACTGGGATTGATTTTCCCGCTGCTGGCAAGAAGAGGGCGTTAAGGGGAAATGTGGTGGGTAACAGGTCCATTACCCACCACAAGACTTAGTACATCACTTTGTGACCATACTGCTCAAGGATGCCTTTGACGCGCTCCATGGTCTCTTTTTTCGGCGGCTTCACGCCATCCAGTTTGTATTCTTCACCCATCGCCACCCATTTGTGTTTACCCAACTCGTGGTATGGCAGCAGTTCGATTTTTTCGACATTGCCCATATCACGGGTAAATTCGCCCAAACGGTGCGCTGAATCATCATCATCGGACCAGCCAGGTACGACAACATAGCGGATCCACACTTTGATATCTTTGTTGGACAGGTAACGGGCAAACTCCAGTGTGCGATGGTTAGATACACCGACCAGGTTCTGGTGGATCTCGTCGTTCATCTGTTTCAGATCGAGCATCACCAGATCGGTCACTTCCAGCAATTCATCAATCACCGGATCGTAGCGGCGGACAAAACCGTTAGTATCAAGACAGGTATGAATACCTTCTTTCTTACAGGCACGGAACCAGTCACGGACGAATTCAGCTTGCAGAATAGCCTCTCCGCCGGATGCTGTTACGCCACCACCGGATGCGTTCATAAAGTGACGATAGGTCACGACTTCTTTCATTAATTCATCGACGGTGACTTCTTTACCGCCGTGCGTATCCCATGTGTCACGGTTGTGGCAGTACAGGCAGCGCATCAGGCAGCCCTGGAAGAAGGTAATAAAGCGGATGCCCGGGCCATCAACAGTGCCACAGGATTCAAAGGAGTGAATGCGACCAATAACTGACATTGCGGTGTTTCTCCAGGTGTGGCCCATCCGGGGCCAGTGTTAGTGCACAGTTATTAACTGTGTCGAGTCTGTTTTGGCTGCTATCCATAAGTATAGATGGCTGACAAAGCAGGCTATTAAAAAGGCCCCACTTACGTGGAGCCTTTATTGTACGCTTTTTAAAGTACGATTTCAGTCAAAACCAATTACATGGTCTGAGTGAAGGTACGAGTAATAACGTCCTGCTGCTGTTCTTTAGTCAGGGAGTTAAAACGTACTGCGTAGCCAGAAACACGGATGGTCAGCTGCGGATATTTTTCCGGATGTTCCATCGCATCCAGCAGCATTTCACGGTTCATGACGTTCACGTTCAGGTGCTGACCACCTTCGATGGACGCTTCATGGTGGAAGTAACCATCCATCAGACCAGCCAGGTTGGTCTTACGAACTTCGTCGTCTTTACCCAGTGCGTTCGGAACGATAGAGAAGGTGTAAGAGATACCATCTTTCGCGTAAGCAAACGGCAGTTTAGCAACGGAGGTCAGAGAGGCAACAGCACCTTTCTGGTCACGGCCGTGCATTGGGTTAGCACCCGGTCCGAACGGCGCGCCAGCACGACGACCATCTGGGGTGTTACCCGTTTTCTTACCATACACAACGTTAGAAGTGATGGTCAGAACAGACTGAGTCGGGATAGCGTTACGGTAAGTAGTCAGTTTCTGAATTTTCTTCATGAAACGTTCTACCAGGTCAACCGCCATGTCATCTACGCGAGAGTCGTTGTTACCGAACTGCGGGTATTCGCCTTCGATTTCGAAGTCAACAGCCAGGCCGTCTTCGTCACGAATCGGTTTAACTTTCGCATATTTGATTGCAGACAGGGAGTCAGCAGCAACGGACAGACCAGCGATACCACACGCCATGGTGCGGATAACGTCACGGTCGTGCAGCGCCATCAGGGAGGCTTCGTAGCTGTACTTGTCGTGCATGTAGTGGATAACGTTCAGTGCAGTGACGTACTGTTTAGCCAGCCAGTCCATGAAGTGATCCATGCGGTCCATAACTTCGTCGAAGTTCAGAACGTCGCCTTTGATCGGTTCAGATTTAGGTCCAACCTGCATTTTCAGTTTTTCATCAACGCCGCCGTTGATTGCGTACAGCATGGTTTTCGCCAGGTTTGCACGCGCACCGAAGAACTGCATTTGTTTACCAACAACCATTGGGCTTACGCAGCAAGCGATAGCGTAGTCGTCGTTGTTGAAGTCCGGACGCATCAGGTCATCGTTCTCGTACTGCAGAGAAGAGGTGTCGATGGACACTTTAGCGGCGAATTTCTTGAAGTTCAGAGGCAGTTTTTCAGACCACAGAACAGTGATGTTCGGCTCCGGAGAAGGACCCATGGTGTACAGGGTGTTCAGGAAGCGGAAGCTGTTTTTGGTAACCAGAGTACGGCCGTCAACGCCCATACCACCGATAGATTCAGTTGCCCAAATCGGGTCACCGGAGAACAGTTCATCATATTCAGGAGTACGCAGGAAACGAACCATACGCAGTTTCATGACCAGGTGGTCAATCATTTCCTGAGCGTCTTGCTCGGTGATTTTGCCAGCTTTGATATCACGTTCGATGTAAGCATCCAGGAAGGTGGATACGCGACCGAAGGACATTGCTGCACCGTTCTGAGATTTAACAGCGGCCAGGTAGCCGAAGTAAGTCCACTGGATAGCTTCCTGAGCGTTGGTAGCCGGACCAGAGATATCGCAGCCATATTTAGCCGCCATTTCTTTGATCTGACCCAGAGCGCGGTGCTGTTCAGCGATTTCTTCACGCAGACGGATAGTCGCTTCCAGGTTTACGCCATTTTCCAGGTCTGATTGCAGAGAGACGAACTGAGCGTATTTGTCTTTCATCAGGTAGTCGATACCGTACAGCGCAACGCGACGGTAGTCACCGATGATACGACCACGGCCATACGCATCTGGCAGACCAGTCAGAACACCGGATTTACGGCAGTTCAGAATGTCTTTGGTATAAACATCGAATACACCCTGGTTGTGGGTTTTACGGTATTCGGTGAAGATTTTTTTCAGCATCGGGTCCAGTTCGCGATTGTACGCTTTGCAGGAACCTTCAACCATTTTGATACCGCCAAACGGGATAATCGCACGTTTCAGCGGAGCTTCAGTCTGCAGACCAACAATTTTCTCGAGCGCTTTGTTGATGTAGCCAGCGTCGTGAGAAGTGATGGTAGAAGCAACGGAGGTGTCAAAGTCAACAGGCGCGTGAGTGCGGTTTTCCTGTTTAACGCCTTCCATTACGCTGTCCCACAGTGCAGTGGTCGCTTCAGTTGCGCCAGCCAGGAAGGACTCGTCACCCTCATACGGAGTGTAGTTTTTCTGAATGAAGTCACGGACGTTTACTTCATTCTGCCAATCACCTTTGGTAAAACCTTCCCAGGCTGTGGCTAACTTTTCATTAAGCTCGGACATGTAACACCTACCTTCTTAAGTGGATTTTTTATTTACTACGTGCAATGAGCATCAACAGATTAATGATGATCGTTACCACGCAGGTAAATGACCCAGTATGTCAACCCGACCAACAAACCGCCGCCGATAATGTTACCGATCGTAACCGGAATCAGATTATCGGTGATGAAATTCATCACGGTCAGGTGAGAAAAATTCTCCGGAGAAGAACCGACAGCGGTCCAGAATTCCGGGGTGGCGAAATCGCGTATTACGATACCCATAGGGATCATAAACATGTTTGCGATACTGTGCTCAAAACCGCTGGCAACAAACATTGCGACCGGTAATACCATGATAAACGCTTTGTCCATCAGGCTGCGGCCAGAGTAGCTCATCCAGACGGCCAGACACACCATTAGGTTAGCCAGAATACCAAGGCTTACAGCTTCAACAAAAGTATGGTGCACTTTGTGGTCGGCAGTTTGCAGGACGTTGAGTCCCCACGCGCCGTTGGCGGTCATATACTCGCCAGAAAGCCACATGAGTAACACAAAGATCAGCGCACCAATCAGGTTACCGACATAAACGTTAAGCCAGTTCTTCGCTAACTGACCCCAGGTAATACGACCACTGGCTTTAGCGACGACAATCAGTACAGTTGAAGTGAAGAGATCAGCGCCGCAGACAACGCAAAGAATCAGCCCCAGGGAAAAGCAGATACCACCCACCAACTTTGCCATGCCGAAAGGCATTGTGCCGGTACCGGTAGTGGCAGTGATATAGAAAACAAAGGCAATTGAAATGAACACACCGGCAGTAATTGCCAGATAGAACGTCTTAAGCGGATGTTTCGTTGCTTTATAGACGCCTGCTTCTTCGGCAACTTTGGCCATAGCAGCAGGAAGTATAAGATCAAAAGGGTTGTCAGCTTTCACACTAACTCTCTCTTTATTAAGTCGGCGACGAGATACTAACAAAGCATTATAGATGAGAATTTGATATAGATCATATCTCGCCTGGCTTATAGGCCCGCAAGACGCATGGTTTTTATGCGATTACGGTGTAACTTATTG